>DASRJN010000192.1:0-7795 GCA_035649455.1 Acidimicrobiales bacterium | reverse complement strand
TCGTGCTGGTGATCGGCGAGCCCATCTACCCGCCCACGGGCGACGGCACCGGCCGGGTCAAGCGGCGGGTGGTGCGGGAGATGACCGAGCAGCTGGCCGTCGACCTCCAGGCCGTCTACGACGAGGCGCGCCGCCGGGCGGAATAGCTACGCCAGCATCGCCAGCACGTCGCTGGCCTGGAGCTGGCGGTCGTTCAGCGACGGGCGCTGCGGGACCGAGCCGCCGAGGGCGAAGGTGGCGAGCACGTCGACGCCCGCCAGCAGGTCGCGCAGCTCGCGGGGCGGCGGGAAGTACTCGTCCTCCTCGGTGATGCTGACCTCCTCGACCCCCTCGCGCGGGTCCAGGCGGGCGATCACGGCTTCCACCACGCTCTCGGGGGCCGAGGCGCCGGCCGTCACGCCGATGGTGCCGGCGAGGTCGTCGGGCAGCTCACCGGGGCCGTTGACCCGGTAGACCCGTTCGCAGCCCGACTCGCGGGCCAGCTTCTCCAGCGCCCGGGTGTTGGACGAGTTGGCCGACCCGATCACCACGACCGCGTCGCAGCGGGGGGCGATCTCGGCCAGCGCCGACTGGCGGTTGGTGGTGGCGAAGCATAGGTCGGATCGTCCCGGCCGCCACAGGCCCGGGAATCGCTCCGCGGCCCGCTCGGCCACGGCCGACCAGTCCCGGTGGGACAGCGTGGTCTGGGCCAGCAGCGCGACGGGCTGCTCGGACGCCGGCAGGGCGTCCACATCGGCCACGGACTCGACCATGTCGATGGCGTCGGGCGCCACCGCCATGGTCCCCACCGCCTCCTCGTGGCCCTCGTGGCCCACGTAGACGATGCGGAAGCCCTTGCCGGCCCGGGTCTTGACCTCGTGGTGGACCTTGGTCACCAGCGGGCACACCGCGTTGACCACGTAGCTGCCCCGCTCCCGGGCCGCGGCCACGACCTCGGGGGCCGAGCCGTGGGCCGACAGCATGATCGGGCGACCCTCGGGCACCTCGGCGATGTCGTCCACGAACACCACGCCCAGGTCGCGGAAGCGGTCGACGACGCCCTGGTTGTGGACGATCTCGTGGTAGCAGTACACCGGCGGCTCGAAGGCCCGGACCATCCAGGCCAGGGCCTTGATGGCCATCTCCACGCCCGCGCAGAAGCCCCGGGGCGCGGCGAGCAGGACTTTGTCGACGGGCATCGCCGCCACCCTACCGAGCGCCCTCCTAGGGCCACACCTGGCCCTAGCGGCGGGCGCCGCGCCGGGCTATCCCTGGGCCATGGGGTTCGAGAGCGGTTGGGCCACGGCCACGGGGCGGCGCCCGGACAACCAGGACCGGGCCGCGGTCGCGGACGGGTGGGTGATGGTGAGCGACGGAGCCGGCGGGCTGCGCGGCGGCGCCCAGGCCGCGGCCTTGACGGTGGCCGCGGCCGTGGCGCGCCTGGAGGCGTCGGCGGGCCGGATCGACGACCGCGTGGTCCAGACCGCGGTCGAGAACGCCAACGCGGCGGTGCGCGCCGGCCAGCGCGACGATCCCACGGTGGCGTTCATGGCGGCGACGCTCACCCTGGCGGCGCTGGCCGCCGATCGGGCCGCGGGCAGCCTGTGGCTGGTGGCGGGGGTCGGGGACTCGCCCGCCTGGCTGGCGACGGCCGAACGGGTCACCCGCATCACCGACGACGACAACGCCGCGGCCGAGCTGGTCCGGGCGGGCGTGATCTCCCGGGCCGAGGCCCGCACCCACCCGGGGCGCCACATGATCACCCGGGCGATGGGCGCGGCCGATGCCGTCACCCTCGATGTGGCCCACGTGGCGCTGTTCCCCGGGGATGCCCTGGTGCTGGCGTCCGACGGCATCGACGTGCTGGACGAGGCCGAGATCGGCCGCATCGTCCGGGCGGCTCCGTCGGCGGACGCGGCGGCCCAGCGGTTGGTGGACGCCGCCCTGGACGCCAAAAGCACGGACAACGTGACCGCCGTGGTGGTACGCCAGGACGCGTGACCATACGCGTCCGCATCCATCCCGGGCCGTGGACCGCCAGCTTCGAGCGGGGCCACATCGTGCGCATCGGCCGGGGCCGCGCCAACGACATCCGTGTCGGCCACCAGCTGGTGGGCGGGCGCTGGACGGTCTCCAAGGAGCAGGCGGTGATCCGCTGGGACGGGACCCGCTGGGCGACGCTCAACGTGTCCCAGCGACCCGGCCTGCTGTCGGTGTACGAGCCGGGCTACGAGGAGGTGCCGCTGGAGCCCGGGCGCCTGTGGGCACCCGTGCGCCACCGCTGGAGCTACAGCATCGGGCGCCCGGACTACCGCTTCCATGTGGTGTGCGTGACCGGCGACCACCTCGGCCCCGCGGCCGTGGCCGCCCCGCCGCCGGCGCCGGACGCCGATCCCGACGACGAGGAGCCGACCGCCGGCTTCGACATGACGGTGGCGCTGAGCTTCACCCCGCTGGAGCGGAGCGTGATCGCGGCCTACTACGACGACTTCGCCCGCCTGCCCCGGCCCGCCACCCTGGAGCCCCGCTCCCACGACGACGCCGCCCGCCGCCTCGGCCGGTCCCGGGACTCGACCCGCAAGGCCATCGAGCGGGTGAACGAGAAGATCGCCGCGGCCCACGACGCTCCCGCCATCGCCATCGGCCGCAACGTGTCGGGGGAGATCGGCCGCTGGCTCGCACGATCCGGCGTGCTCGACCCGGACCTCGTCCACGCGGAGTAGCCGTAGACTGTCACCCCTATGTCCGCTCCCCGTGTCGTCGCCGTCGCGCCCGCGTCGCCGGCGGCCCGCGCCGGGCTGGCGGAGGGCGACGAGATCGTCTCGATCAACGGGGACGTCCCTCGTGACCTGCTGGAGTGGCGGGCGCTGGTCGACGAGGCCGACCTGGCCTTGGAAGTGCGCCGGGGCGGGCTGGAGTCCCTGGTGGAGATCGGCAAGGCCGCGGGCGAGCCGCTGGGGGTGGAGGTCCACTCGGCCCTGTTCGACCGGGTGCGGACCTGCGACAACCACTGCGAGTTCTGCTTCATCTACCAGCTGCCACCGGGCCTCAGGCGCAGCCTGTACCTGAAGGACGACGACTACCGGCTGTCTTTCCTGTACGGGAACTTCACCACCCTGACCCGGTTCACCGAGGCCGACCTGGAGCGGGTGGTGACCGAGGGCCTGAGCCCGCTGTACGTCAGCATCCATGCCACCGACCCCGAAGTGCGCTCGGCCATGCTGCGCAACCGGCGGGGCGCCACCAGCCTGCGCTGGCTGCGGGCCCTGCTCGATCACGGCGTGGAGGTCCACGGCCAGGTGGTGGTGTGCCCGGGGGTCAACGACGGCGCCGTGCTGGACGACACCCTGGCGGGCGTGCTCGACCGCTACCCGGAGCTGGCCACGCTGTGCGTGGTGCCGCTGGGCGTGTCCCGGTTCAACACCGAGGCCCGCATGCGGCCCCACACCCGAGCCGAGGCCGCGGCGGTGGTCGACGCGGTGGCCGACTGGCAGGACGTCTACCTGACCGTCCTGGGCCGGCGCCTGGTGTTCGCGGCCGACGAGTACTACCTGCTCGCCGGACGGCCCTTCCCGGCCGCGGCCGACTACGGCGACTTCCCCATGCACGAGGACGGCATCGGCATGGCCCGGGCCTTCGAAGCCGAGCTGCTGGAGCTACCGGGCGCCACGCCCCAACGCGAGGCCGACCCCGACCGGGGCGGGTTCTTCCACTCGGCCGACGGCGGCTGCTCGGCGGTCCTCGACGGCTCGGGATCGAGCGATTCCGAGTACGAGCCCTACCGGGCCGTGCGGGCGCTGGGGGACCAGCTGCTGCGCATCGGGCCGTCCCGCCACGCGCCGGTCGCCGTCCTCACCGGGCCCTACGGCGCCCGGGTGCTGGCCCCGCTGCTGGCCGAGCTGGGCCGCCCCGACGTCCGCATCGTGACCGTCGAGAACCGCTACTTCGGCGGCAACGTCGGCGTGGCCGGGCTCATGGTGGGGGAGGACCTCGCCCGCGTGCTGGCGGCCGAGCCCGAGGGTCACCGCTACCTGCTGCCCGACGTGTGCCTCACCCGGGGCGTGTTCCTGGACGGCACGGCCCCCACCGACCTGCCCCGGCCGGTCGAGATCGTGCCCACCGACGGCCACGCTCTGCGGGCCGCGCTCGGATCGGCAGGCTGACATGACGCTGCCCGTCGTCGCCATCGTGGGGCGGCCCAACGTGGGCAAGTCCACCCTGCTCAACCGCATCCTGGGCCGGCGTGCGGCCATCGTCGAGGAGCGCCCCGGGGTCACCCGCGACCGCAAGGACGTGGAGGCCGACTGGCTCGGCCGGCCCTTCCGGCTGGTCGACACCGGCGGCTGGATGGTGGGCGGCACCGACCTCGACGCCAAGGTCAGCGCCCAGTCCGAGCGGGCCATCGCCGACGCCGACGTCGTGCTGTTCGTGGTGGACGTCGTCACCGGCTCCACCGAGGACGACGCCCGGGTCGCCGGCCTGCTGCGGGCCTCGGGCAAGCCGATCCTGCTGGTGGCCAACAAGGTGGACGACACCGGCCGCGAGCACCAGATGTGGGAGCTGATGGCACTGGGCCTGGGCGAGCCCTACCCGGTGAGCGCCGTGCACGGCCGCGGCACCGGCGACCTGCTCGACGCCGTGGTCGCCATGCTCCCTACTGACGTCGAGGACGCCGAGGCCGACACCTCTCCTGCCGACGCGGAGCGAGGCTTTGCACGTGGCGAGCGAGGCGCAGCTTCGAGCGAGGCCATAACAGGAGTCGCCATCGTCGGGCGGCCCAACGTGGGCAAGTCGACCCTGTTCAACCGCCTCACCGGCGACGAGCGAGCCGTCGTCCACGACACGCCGGGCACCACTCGCGACACGATCGACACGGTGGTCGAGACCGAGCTGGGACCGCTGCGGCTGGTCGACACCGCGGGCATGCGGCGCCGCTCGAAGATCGACGAGGGCACCGAGTACTACTCGCTCGTGCGGGCCCTCCAGGCGGTCGACGACGCGGACGTCGCCTTGCTGGTCATCGACGCCACCGACGGCGTCACCGGGCAGGACCAGCGCCTGGCCGAGCGCATCGACGCGGCCGGCAGCCCGATCGTGGTGATGCTCAACAAGTGGGACCTGCTGGACGCGGACGCCCGGGCCGACCTGCGCTGGCAGGTGTCCGAGCGGCTGCGGTTCATCGGCGACGCCCCGGTCCTGCCGGTCAGCGCGCTGTCGGGCAAGGGCGTGCACAAGCTCTTCCCCGCCCTGGAGACCAGCGTCGACGCCTACCGGCGGCGCATCCCCACGGCCAAGGTCAACGCCGTGATCCGTGACGCCCAGCTGGCCCAGGCCGCCCCCGGCGGTGCTCGGGTGCTGTACGCCACCCAGGGCGCGGCCAACCCGCCCACGTTCACGCTGTTCGTCAACCGGGAGTTGCCCCAGCCCTACCTCCGCTATCTGGAGCGAAAGCTGCGCGAGGCGTTTGACCTGGGCGCGACCGCGGTCAAGCTCCGGGTCCGGAGGCGCGGTGAGTGACAGCCTCGTGACAGTCGGTACCAGCTGTCTCACACCGCCACTAGAGTCAGCGGCGACATGACGCCGATCCTGGCCCTCGTTGGGGTCGCCTCGCTCGTCGCTGCCCTCGTATGGGCGCGCTCCACGCGGCGGTTGCACGTCGTCTGGAAGCGTGTGGAGAACGAGCACGGCCCCGATGCCGACGTGACCGTCCTGGCGCGCTCGGCCTTCCGCAAAGACCTGCATGCTGCCTGCCTCTACGGGGTGCTCGCCGTAGCCGCCGTCACCGTGGCGGCCAGCGGCGAACGGGCGGTGCCCAGCCTGCTGTTCGTGCTCATCCTGGTCCCCGTCTCGCTGTCGATCGCCTTCGGGCGGGACTTCGCCCGCGAGGCGCGCCTGGCCGAGGACCGCACCACGCTCGAACGCCGGGCCGAGGAGGTCCTCAACCAGGAGGAGCTGGCCCCGAAGCGCTGGGCGGCCCGCCTGGCGCCCGAGGAGCTGCCCGACTTCGCCGGCTTCGAGCTGGGGCGCGTCTACCAGGCGGGCACCGGCATGATGGCCGGCGACTTCTACGACGTGTTCCGGGTGGCTCCGTCGCGCATCGCCGCCGTCATCGGCGACGTCACCGGGCGCGGCATCGAGGCCTCCATCACCGCCTTCCAGGCCAAGTACCTGCTCAGGGTGTTCCTGCGCCAGTACCGCGACCCGGCCCAGGCGCTGGAGGAGCTCAACCGGCAGATGGCCGCGCCCGAGCGCACCGAGGAGTTCATCTCGCTGGTGGTCGTGGTGTTCGACACCGACGCCGGCACCCTGCGCTTCGCCTCCGCCGGCCACCCCGCGGCGTGGCTGTGGCACGACCGCGAGGTCCGGCCGCTGCGCTCGACGGGCCCGCTGCTCATGCTCGACCCCAACGGGCACTACCACTCCCGTGAGATCCCGCTGGACTCCGGCGACCTGCTGCTGCTCTACACCGACGGCCTGGCCGAGGTGCGCAACGGCGACCAGATGTTCGGCGAGGAGCGCATCGCCAACTCGCTGCGGCGGGACCCGAACGTGGCCGCCGGCGTGCTGTGCAAGAACCTGCTGGAAGCGGCCCGGGACTTCGCGTCGGAGTCCATGGGCGACGACCTGGCGATCCTGGCCATCCGCCGCGGCTGACGTGGCCCCGCCGGACGGCACCCAGCCTGGGGACCACACGAGCGCCGACCTGGCCCGCCGTGTCGAGCGGGCCCAGGCCGGGAACCTCGCCCGGGTGGGGGACAAGCTCGCCGCCCAGAACAAGCTGTTCGTCCGGGACCGGCTGGCCCTGCTGCTCGACAAGGGGTCCTTCGTGGAGGACGCCCTGCTGGCCAACAACCAGGCCGAGGACCTGCCGGCCGACGGTGTGGTCACCGGGGTGGGCCGCATCGAGGGCCGGCCGGTGTGCGTCATGGCCAACGATCCCACGGTCAAGGCCGGCTCCTGGGGCGCCCGCACCGTGGAGAAGATCGTGCGCCTCACCGAGTACGCGCTGCGCCACGAGCTGCCGGTGTTCTGGCTGGTCGACTCGGCCGGCGCCCGCATCACCGACCAGGTCGAGCTGTTTCCCGGGCGGCGAGGCGCGGGGCGCATCTTCTACAACCAGGTGCGGCTGTCGGGGAAGGTGCCCCAGATCTGCTGCCTGTTCGGCCCGTCGGCCGCGGGCGGCGCCTACATCCCCAGCTTCTGTGACGTCGTGTTCATGGTCGAGGGCAACGCCTCGATGTACCTGGGCTCGCCCCGCATGGCGGAGATGGTCATCGGGGAGGTCGCGTCGCTGGAGGAGATGGGCGGGGCCCGCATGCACGCCACCGTGTCGGGGTGCGGCGACAACCTGGTGACCGACGACGAGGACGCCCTCGACGCGGCCCGGGCCTGGTTCCACTACTTCCCCCAGAACTGGCGGGAGGAGCCGCCCCGCTTCGAGCCACGGCCGCCGGCGCGCGAGCTGCGGGCCTCCATGGTCCCGGCCGAGGAGCAGCGGGCCTACGACGTGCACGACGTCATCGACGCCCTGGTGGACGGCGAGTCGTTCTTCGAGCGCATGCCCCTGTTCGCGCCCGAGGTGATCACGGGGCTGGCGCTGCTCGACGGCCGGCCGGTCGGCATCGTGGCCAACAACCCCGCGCAGAAGGGCGGGGTGCTGTTCGTCGACTCGGCCGACAAGTGCGCCCGCTTCATCTGGCTGTGCGACGCCTTCAACATCCCGCTGGTGTTCCTGGCCGACGTGCCCGGGTTCATGGTGGGCACCGAGGTGGAGCGGGCCGGGATCATCCGCCACGGCGCCAAGATGGTCACCGCC
>DASRJN010000191.1:0-3320 GCA_035649455.1 Acidimicrobiales bacterium | reverse complement strand
CGCATGCCGATCGAGCCGCCGATCAGCCCCGTCCCCACCACCACGGCGCGGCCGGGATCGGGGGGCCGCCCGAGCACCATCAGGCGGGCAGGTCGTCGCGCAGGCCGCGCGCGCCTTCGAGGTAGACGTGGTGGAGCTGGTCGCGGGCCTTGTCGGTGTTCAGGTGGATCATCACCCGGATGCAGCGGGGCGTGGCGCCGTCGACGTCGAGCTCGCGGGCGCAGATCAGCGGGACGTCACCCAGCCCGAACTTCCGGGCGGCGAGAGCCGGGAAGGCGCAGTGGATGTCGTCGGTGGCGGTGAACAGCACGCTGATCAGATCGTCGTGCTGGATCTCGTTGTGCTCGAACAACGCCTCGAGCAGCGCGATCACCCGCTCGAACAGGTGCTCGGTCTCGTCGACGTCCACGGTGGTGGCGCCGCGCAGGGCGCGGACTGCGGGTGACATGGCGCTGTGAGGTTAGCGGCGCGCCCGGCCCGGTCGTGTAGTCGCCGCGGCTCGCTCCAGGTCCCTCACCTCGCTTTGGGTGAGCTCACGCCACTCCCCGGGCGCGAGGCGGCGGTCCGCCAGCGGTCCGATCCGCACGCGGACCAGCCGCACCACCTTGTGGCCGACGGCTTCGCACATGCGCCTCACTTGGCGGTTGCGGCCCTCGTGGATGGTGAGGCGCAGCGTGTGCTCGCCCACCAGCGACACCTTGGCCGGGGCGGTGGGGCCGTCTTCGAGCTCGACCCCCTCTCGCAGGCGCCGCAGTGCCCCGCGGGACGGCCTCCCCTCCACGTCGGCCAGGTACTCCTTCTCCACCCCGAAGGACGGATGGGTCAGGCGGTGCGCCAGCACGCCGTCGTTGGTGAGCAGCAGCAGGCCCTCGGTGTCGGCGTCGAGCCGCCCGACCGGATAGACGCGGGGATCCTCGGGCACCAGGTCGACCACCGTCGGCCTTCCGTGCGTATCGGACGCGGTGGTGACGACCCCGGCGGGCTTGTTCAGCAGGTAGTGGACCAGGCCCTGCCGCACCCCCACGATCGCCCCGTCCACCTCGATGGTGTCGTGCTCCGGGTCCGCCCGGGTGCCCAGGGTGGCGACCTCGCCGTTGAGGCGGACCCGCCCCTCGGCGATCAGGTCCTCGCACGTCCGGCGACTCCCCAACCCGGCCTGGGCCAGGATCTTCTGCAGCCGCTCGCCCTGCCGGCCCTCTGGGGGCGTCACTCGCCTCCGTCGAGGTCGTCGTCGTCCTCGACGGACGGCCCCTCCACGAGCAGTTCCTCGGGAGACCGGCTCTCCGGCCGCAGGCCTCGCTCCAGCTGCTCGACCACGTCGGCGCCCGGCACGAAGTCGCCCAGGGCGGGCAGGTCGGCGAGGCTGTCGATGCCGAGCTTCTCCAGGAACGCCGGGGTGGTGCCGAACATGGAGGCCTGGCCCGGCCCGGGGTCGCGGGCGACTTCGGTGATGTAGCCCCGCTGGACCAGCGTGCGCATCACGCCGTCCACGCTCACGCCCCGGATGGCGCCCACCTGCGCCCGGGAGATGGGCTGCTTGTAGGCCACGATGGCGAGCGTCTCCAGCGCCGCGGCCGACAGCTTGGCGGTCTGGCCTTCGAGGACGAAGCGCTCGACGTAGGGCGCTTGGTCGGGATGGGTCTGGTAGCGCCAACCGCCGGCCACCCGAGCCAGCTGGAAGCCCCGGCCCTCGGCCTCGTACTCGGCGGCCAGCTCGTGGCAGAGCGCTTCGACCACGGCCGGGGCCAGCTCCAGCAGCTGGGACAGCAGCCGGGTGTCGATGGGCTGCTCGCCCACCAGCACGATGGCCTCGATGGCCTTGCGGGCCTCGCCACGCACGTCGTTGCCCAGCTCGTCGGGCGGGATGGGCGGGACCGGCGTCATCCGTCGTAGGCGTCGATCTCGATCGGCGCGCCGGCCAGGTCCGCGCCCTGAGGCCCCACCCACACGATGACGATGTCGCCGAACGTGCGGGCCTGGTCCAGCTCGACCAGGCCGATCTTGAACAGCTCGAGCACGGCCAGGAACCGCACCACGACCTCGAGCCGCTCGACCAGGTCGCCGGTCAGGGCCCGGAAGGTGATGCGCCCGGCGCGGGGCAGCTCGTCCACGAGCTCGGCCATGGCGTCGGTCACCGAGGCCCGGATGGGAGCCACGTGGTCGAGGTCGACCCGCGGGATGGGCCGGGGGACCATGGCCCGGAGGTAGGCCCGGCGCAGGTCGTCGGGGCCCACGCCCTCGAGCAGGTCCGGCATGAGGCCGGCATAGCGCTCGTCGACGCCCAGGCTTCGGCCGACGCGCCGGTCCGCCTCGGCGGAGAGGACGGACAGGGCGATGGCCGCTTCCTTGAACGTCTTGCACTCGACCAGACGGTGCAGGAGCAGGTCGCGCTCCTCCCACAGCGCCAGCTCCTCGTCGAGGTCGACGTCGTCGCCGGTGGGAAGCAGCCGGCGGGACTTGAGCTCGACCAGGGTGGCCGCAATGAGCAGGAACTCGCTGGCCACGTCGAGGTTGAGGACATCCATCCGGTCCAGCTCGACCAGGTAGCCGTCGACGATGGTGGCCAGGCTGATCTCGTACAGGTCGACCTGCTCGGACAGGATCAGGTGGAGCAGGAGTTCGAACGGGCCCTCGAACACCGGGGTCTGCACCGCGTAGGGCATCCCCCTGATGATAATCACAGCACTGTTGTTCCCCGGCGCATGGGAACCCATGCGAGGTGGTCGCGGCGTGCCCTCTACCATCCGGTGATGGCCCGCGTGTTCTCCGGCATCCAGCCCACCGGCGACGTCCACCTCGGCAACTACCTGGGCGCGGTCAAGCGGTGGGTGGCGACCCAGCACGACGACGAGGCCATTTATTGCATCGTCGACCTGCACGCCCTGACCATCCCGAAGGACCCGGCCGAGCTGCGGGCCAAGACGATCGAGCTCACGCAGATACTGGTGGCGGCGGGCATGGACCCCGAGGTGGTGACGCTGTTCGCCCAGAGCCAGGTACCGGAGCACGCCGAGCTGGGCTGGATCATGGCGTGCACGGCGTCGTTCGGCGAGCTGCGGCGCATGACCCAGTTCAAGGAGAAGGCCGACCGCGCCGACTTCGTGTCGGCGGGCCTGTTCTCGTACCCGGCGCTACAGGCGGGCGACATCCTGCTGTACGACACCGACGAGGTCCCGGTCGGCGACGACCAGCGCCAGCACGTGGAGCTGGCCCGTGACCTGGCCGTGCGGTTCAACAACCGCTACGGCGACACGTTTGTCGTGCCCAAGCACGTGATACCGCCGGTCGGCGCCCGGATCATGGACCTCCAGAACCCCGAC
>DASRJN010000190.1:0-11657 GCA_035649455.1 Acidimicrobiales bacterium | reverse complement strand
ATCGTTTGGTCACGAGGACGAGCTCGTCCCCGGGCCTCATGTGCTCGCGGCCCGCTTGGCTTGCTCGGTGGCGTAGGCGCGGGCGTCGATCGCGTCGAGCACGGCCAGCCTCGCGTTGGAGAGGCTCCAGGCGGCGAAGTCGAGGGCGTAGTCAGCGTCCGTCTCGGCCCAGGCGGCGTCGTCGTCGGCGGTCTGGGCGTTCAGCTCCCGGCCCCGTTGGGCGACCTTGGCCTTGACGTCATCCCGCCGGGCGGCGGCGTCGGCCTTCATCTGCGCCCACTTGCTTCGCGCCTCCTCGGCGACCTGGCCGCCCTGCTGCTTGGTTTCCTCGGCGGCCTTGTCGAGGTCGTCCTGGGCTTGGTCGATGCGTTGCTTGAGCTGGTCGCGCGACTCGGTGGCGGCAGTCTGTGCCGCCGCCTTGGCCTCGACGACGCGCTTCTGGAGATCATCGAACTGTGCGGAGAAGTCCATGATTGCTCCTTCGGTTTGGCCTGGAATCAGCTGAGGTCACGCGGAGTGGTGGCGAGCCCAGGCCCCAGCCCATGTTGCTCGCTATCGGGCACTCGATCCAGGGCCGAGGTCGTGCCGACCGGGATCGGTGCCCGAAGTCGTCGGCGACGAGCCCGGGCTCGTGCGGAGCCCATGCGAGAACTGCGCCTTGCGACGGATCAGAAGGTCCGTCGCGCCCGACCCGCGCCCGACCGGAAGGTCAGTCGGTGACGGCGACGTCGTCGGCGAGCTACTTCGTCGGGTTCTGGACCACCGTCACGGCGTGGCAGTCGGCGCGGAGGAGCCTTTAAATGGCCTCCCAGCCCGAGCCGTCGACGAAACCGCCGTGAACGAGGACGATGCTCATCAGAGATCCCTTCCGTTCCGCCGGCCGGCACGCCCGGGCAGTGGCCTCCCCGAGCGTCCTCCAGTCCGCACCCGGCTGACAACCAGGCTTGATCAACCACTGCAAGTGATGCCTTGCACACCGTGCACCTTTTGCGCATGCGGTTGCTAGCGTGCGCGACGTGGCTGGGGTCGTGTCGTGCTCGATCGTGATCGCCCATCGGCGGCCAGACGCGAACTGGGCCGATCTGGCCGGCCTCCGGGACGCTCCGGAGGCCCACGGGCTGATCAGCGTCAGCGAAGACGCCTGGCCCCAGGCGACGGAGTCGGCGGACATGCGGGCCGTGGTGTCAGTCGAGGCCGACAACCCCGACAGCGTGAGGTGGTACGCGCACGAGGTCCTTCGGCTCCGCGAGGGCCATCCGGCCTGGCAGGACATGGAACGCCAGCTCGGCGCGATCGGCAACCGTCCACGGCACCATGACTGACGCAACCGACGCGCCCGCCGACGAGAACGAAGTCGAAGTCATCGTGCTCGCCACCGTGAGTCGACTCGTGGTCACGACCAGCGCGCCAGCCGAGATCGTCGAACCGATCGTGCGGGACGAGCTCGAACGGCGCCGCGCCACCGCCCGGATCCAGACCTCCGTGCCCATCTTCACCGAACGCGCTGCACATCGCAGACTCCGGGATCATCCGCCGCCCTGACCCCAGAGCGACGTGGCAGCTCGCATCGTTGCTACCTCCGCGCGCTCTGACCCCAAGCGCATGGCCGCTCAGGGCCGTCGGTGGTGAAGGTGACCTCGCTGCCACCGCGGCTCAGCGCCGGGTTAGCCCGCGGGCTGGCCGGCGTCGCATACGCAGAACTCGTTGCCCTCCGGGTCGGCCATCAAGACCCAGGTCGTGCCGTGCTCGCTGAGGGTGCTGTCGCTCACTCGGGTGGCACCCAGGCCAACGAGGCGGGCAGCCTCGATCTCGATGTCGGGGACCTCGATGTCGAGGTGCATCCGGTTCTTGGCGATCTTCGGCTCGGCCACGCGCTGGAGGAGGAGCTTCGGCCCCGGCCGGCCGTTCGGGAACAGGGCTACGTACGAACCGACCTCGCCGACGCTGACGTAGTCGAGGGCGGGAGCCCAGAACGCGCTCAGAGCGACCGGGTCGGCGCAGTCGAGCACGAGACCGATCGCGGGAACCTGACTCTCGGGCATGGCGGCCTCCTCCACGGCTAGCGCCGACGTCGGCCGGCAATCCAGTTGAACGGCTGGTCCGCTCCGGTCGGGGTCTGGTGCACCTCACGGCGCTGCTCGATCACCTCGACATCACCCACGAGCACCACCAGGAGCCACGAGGCAGCCGCCGTAGCCCTCCTCGGATCTCGGGGTGCGGCGCTTGTCGCCGCCCGAGATGATGAGACATCGCACCGGGCGAGTGTGACAGCCAATCGGCTCGGGATGTTCAGAGGGCGCGGACGCGGTTGTTGCGGGGGTTGTGTTCGAGCTCGACGAGGCCGAGGTGTTCGAGCAGGGGTGGGATGTACATGGCGAATCGGCCTCGGTAGCCCTTGCGCAGGCCGTACCAGCCGCCGACGGGGTTGGTCTCGGAGCGGGCCCAGGCTTCGAGGGTGCCGTCGGCGGCCGGTTTGTTCTCATCTGCGCTGCCGAGGTTCATCCAGTCGCCGTGGTCGCGCAGCATCGCGGGTGTGTCGTCGAGGCAGCGGGCGAGGTAGCGGAGCTTGGTCGAGCCGACCTGGCAGACCAGCTCGGGAGGGTCGGCTGCGGCGTCGCGGTGCATCCGGTACTCGGAGGTGCCCGGGGGCGTACGTAGGACCCAGGGGTCCTGGGCGGTCCCGGATCCAGTGACGGTGGTGGGGGTCTCGGTCATGGTGTCGGCTCCTGTCTCGGCCCGCTGGCTGTCGTGGGGGTCGTCGTTGTGGTCGAGGTGCAGGCGGCGATGAAGACGGGCAGCAGCCCCGCCCAGCCGCCGCGGTTGGCGTCACGCCAGGTTCGGCCGTTGTCGCCGAGGCGCTCCCAGCCGGAGTGGATGATCTCGACCCGGGTCGTGCCGTCGCCGCGGTCGGTGAAGGTGATCTCGACGTCGGTGGCGTCGAGACGGTCGCGGCGGATGTGCCAGAGGTAGGCCAACCGTCGTGGTGGTTCCCAGGCGGTGATCTCGCCCCAGTCGACCTCACGTCCGTCGTGGGTGCGTTCGTAGATGCGCCCGCCGGCGTGAGGTTCAAGGACGACGGCGTCGGGGTCGCCGGTGACGGTGTGGCCGTGGGGCCACCATTGGCCGAACCGTTCGGTCCAGGTGGCGAAGGCGTGGGCGGGCGGGCAGTCGACCTCGAGGTCGATCCGCAGGGCCTCGATCATCCCGGGTTCCCGTCGCCGTCGCCGTCGGTCGAGTCAGGAGTCGTGTTCTCGGCGACGAGCCGGAAGCGCGTGGCAGCATCGCCCCACACCTGCTGGAGGTAGGCCTGCATCGCCTCCATCCCCTCACGTCGCAGCCGGTAGATGCGCCGCGTTCCTTCCGGTTCCTCGATGACCAGGCCCGCGTCCTTGAGCAACCGCAGGTGGCGGGACACCGCGGGCCGGCTTATCGGCAACTCATCGGCGAGCACCCGCACCGACCGCGGGCCCTTCGCGATCAGCGCAAGGATGTGGCGACGATGCGCGTCACCGAGCGCCCCGAACGGATCTCCCGTCGGTGCCGCCGGTTCAGCTGCCATCCTCGTCTCCCTCACCGCCTCAACTCGGTAACTGATTCGTTACCGTAGCCGCGTTTTGCCACGGCCTGAGCGCCAGGGGTCGAGCTTCGTCCCCTAGCCCGGCGGGGGCGGGCACAGCCGGGGCCTTGCGCCGGGCGCGGGGACCACGACGAGATCCAGCGGACCGGCCAGCGCACGCACCACGGAGCCGTTGCGGCTGTTGAAGGGAAGGGGCAGTGATGTGTCCGCCCCGTCCTTCACGACGACGTTCACGGCGCCGTCGAACCGGAACTGGTCGCCCCGATCCAAGGTCATCGGGACCCCGGCGGTCAGGCGGGGGCAACCGGCTCCGGCATCGCCACCGCCGGTCTGGCTGAGGACGATCTGGCCGGCGACCGTGAGGTCGAGGCGCGGGGTCGGCTTCGAGGGCTCCGGGACCCGTCCCGCGTCGGCCTGACGTGAGAGCCACCCCGTGGTCAACGGCACCACGAGGATGACCCCGTAGCCGATGTCGAACCGCATGGGCATGGTGCCCGGCGGGACGTCGTCGAGGTAGGGCGAGTGCGCCATCGCAAGGACCACGTTCCGCCCCCCCGTGAAGCCGGGATTGGGGTCCGCCAGCAAGTCGATGTTGCCGGGAACTCCGATGGCCAGCGGGATCAGCGCCAACGCGCCCAGCACCGCCCGCCGGGCTGCCAGCCGCTCGGCCCCCAGCGCGGCCACCGGGAGGAGCAGTGCGGCGCCGACGTGCACGTACCGGCTGGACGCGTACGAGGCCGCCGTGATGGGCACCTCCGCCCGGCCCAGGGCGGTCAGGCCGGCGAACGCCAGCCACGCCACGGTGAGGCCGGCGGGCAGTGCGGCCTCGGCCCGGTCACGGGTCTGCACCGCCCGGTGCAGCGCGGTCGCCAGGCCGGCCGCCGCCAGGGCTAGCAGGACCAGGCCGACGGGGCCTTGCGCCAGCGCATCGAAGACCGCCCAGGACATGCGGGCGACGAACCACAGCGTCCGGCCCGTCAGCCGGAACGGCACGTCCGTGCTCTCCGTGCCGTAGGCCGCGTACCAGGCCCCGTAGATCGTCGCCAGGGGGAGGGTGTAGAAGGCGGCGACCCGCAGGCCGCGCCGTAGCAGGAGCGTGACCGCGAGCCCGGCCACGATGCCGACGAACGCGGCCGACGTCATGAGCCCGACAATCCCGAGGGCGAGCCCGAGCCAATCGCGCCTCGTCACCTCCAGGGAGCCGTCGGCCAGCAGGAACAGGGCGAAGCCGAACACGAGGGAGCCGGTCGTGTTGGACTGCCAGCCCCACATGATGTTCTCCCAGCCGGCGCCGAAGAGCAGGAAGGCGATGCCGACCGTGGTCGCGATCCACCCCCGCACACCGCACCGGCGGGCGGCCAGGCGCAGCAGCACCGCGGTCAGGACGTGCGCCACCACGGTCGGGATCTGGTACGGCAGGTAGGTACGCAGGCCGAACAGCTGGAACGTGGCCCGATACTGCAGGCGGGTCAGCGTCAGCCAGTGCCCGTTGTGACCGTCGAGGTAGCTCGGATGCCAGGCTTCGCTGCGGTTGAGGCCCCACCACTCGTCGAGGAAGAACCAGTAGTGCCGCCCGAACCACAGCAGCAGGGGTAGAGCCACTACGGCCGCCACCGCGAAGACGACGGCCGACCACCCGTTCGTCCGGTCCGGCGCCGGCGGGACCTCCCCGACCGGCGCCTCCGTCGTGACGGTCGCGTTCGCCGTCACCGTCAACGGCGCCTTCCCGGCCGGGCGCGCGGCAGCGGACGGTGGCCGGTCGCCACCTCTCCACGGCAAGCCTGGTGTCCGCAGCGTCCACGATGACCAGTGCGGCTGCGATGTGCCCCAGCAGGAAGCATGATCGACTATCCCGCGAACCCCCAGAGCAGCTGATCTGCTCGAACGCGCCCGGACGATACCAGCCACGCGCTGAGCGTGACCGGGCGATGCGGGGACCCGGTGCGCGGCGGCGAGCTCGCCGATCGGCCGCCCCGTCCGCAGATGCGTCTCGATCAGGAACCAACCCAGCTCCGTCGAAGACCCCTCACCCCCTCGACTCCTAGACTTGCGAATGTGCCAGCGTTCGTCGTAGGTGCAGTGGGGATCCTGGTCTTGACCGGTCTGGCCCTCGTCGGTCGCGTGGTGGGCGTCGCGGCGCTGTCCGGTCGGTACCCGCAGGCGGCCGGCTTCGTGAATCGCTACTGGATGTGGTTCCCGGTGCTGGTCGTGGGCCTCGTGGTGGCCATAGTGCTCTGGCCGGTCGGTCCTGTGCTGGTGGCGGCGGCGATCGGGGTCGTGGTCGCCAAGCCTGAGCTGTTCGGCCTGCCGTCCCGCTGACCAGGACGTCGCACGGGAGGATGCCAGAGGACCAAAGGGGCCGGTCACAGCCCGCCCGCCGAGGCGTGGACTGGCGAGCGGGCTGTGAACCGTACGGTGCCGGGGTCTAGCTACGCCTGGGCGCCCTGGCCTCCGCACGAGACGCTGTCGACCTTGACCTCGATGCTGCCATCGGCGCCGAACAGGATGGTGGTCCTGATCTGGATCGGGAAGTTGGTGCCGTCCGCCAGGTGGACCGCGGTGTGTTGCGTGTCCGTGAGGCGGAAGTCCTTGCCCTGGGCGTAGTTGACCTGCTCCCGGTGCTGCACGACGAAGTGGCCCGAGGAGGGCACCAGGGCGGGGTCGTCCGGGACGAAGCTGAACACGCCGCGCAAGGTGTCGCTGAGCGCGAACGTCCGCCCGGTGTCCGTAGCCGTGACGACGCCGTTGCCCTGGACCGTCAGGACGCCGGGGAGCGGGGGATCGCACGGGGTCACCGACGGTTCGGTGAACCCGACGGTGTAGTGGTCCGTGAAGTGGGCGGCCTCGGCGCCCGCCGGTGACGCGATGAGCAGCAACGCTGCGGCACCGCCCAGCGTTGCCATGGCTCGATGGAATCTCATGGGTGAGGGCCTCCTGCCTCTGGGGGATGAGCCGCCGTCCATCGCCTGGGTGTCCGCGCGGTCCTCATGGAGTCACCTTCGGTCGTCCGGGGTCGCGGGAACATCACGCGATCGAGTGATCTCCCGCGCGCGTGCGACCATGCCGTCGGGCAGGTCGTCCAGAGTCCGCCTGAAGCCCCGAGCCTTCATGGCGGCAACGTGGCCGGTCCTGGTATCAGCTCACGGCTCGTCGGTGACGACCGCGGTGGTCGCCTGCTGGGTCTGTTCGTCCATCTCGTCGGCCGTCAGGGGGACAGCTACGAGTGCTCTCTCGCGCAGCGCGTCGCATGATCGGCGCGACCTGAGCGACACTGACCTGGTGCCCGAGCTCATCGTCATCGTCGGGCCGATCGCCTCGGGCAAGAGCACGGTCGCGCACGGGCTCGGCTGCCGCTTCCGCGCGGCCGGCCGTCCGGTCGCCGTCCTCGACCTCGACGATGTCGTGGACACCATCGGCGGGTTCGCCGGCCTCACTCCCGGGCGGTTCCGCCAGGCGCAGCTGGTCCACGGCGAGCTGGTCGGCGCGTGGCTCCGCCGCCGCTTCGCCGTCATCGCTCACGGTCCCTTCTTCGAGCCCGAGGAGGACCGGGCAGTTCTCCACGCCGTACCCGCGGGGATCGTGCCGCGCCGCGTGCAGCTGCTGGCCACCTACGAGGCGGCCCTCGCGCGAACCGCCCTCGACCGAGGCCGCGCGGCGTCGAAGGATCCGGGCTTCCTCAGAGCGGCCTACGACCGCGCCGGGTCATTGCTTCCCGGCCTGCCGCCCGCCGCCTGGAGCTTCGACACGACGACCCGGTCCTCACGGGAGATCGTCGACGCGCTGGCGGCCGACCTCCTGCCCTAGGTGAAGAGCGTGCCGTCCTGGCAGAAGCAGAGATCGTTGCCCCACGGGTCGACCACGTAGAAGGAACGCTCACCCCACGGGCGTTCCCTGACCTCGCCGGCCGGTTCGCCGTGGACCTGGTAGGGAGCGAGCACGCCGAGCTGGGACGCCCGCTCGTGGATGGCTTCGACGTCGTCCACTGCGAAGGACAGGGACTTGGGTCCCGGCGTCGGGGTCAGCCCTCCCTGTGACACATCGAGGAGGGCGACGATGACGCCGTCGCAGTCGAAGTAATGGCGGGCACCGGGGTGGCGGGTGCCGGCGATGCCGAAGAGATCGCGGTACAGCTCGGTCGCCGCCTCGAGGTCGCTCACCTCGAGGGGGATGCGGAACAGCGTCGGTGGTGCGGTCATGTGACCGTTCCCTTCCTGGTCGATCGGGGGCCGCTCGACCGCCAGATCTGGCGGTTGTCGGGCGGCTCGAACAGGCCGAGCCATCCGTCGACCACGCGCCGCAGGTAGTCGTGTTCGAGCCGGTACTGGGAATAGCGCCCCTCCGAGCGCACGGTGACGATGCCGGCGTCGGCGAGGACGTGAAGGTGCCGTGTGGTCGTGGGCCAGCTGTGGGTGAAGCGCCGGGCGAGGTACCCGGACGGGAGCTCCGGTCCGAAGTGCGACAGAACCAGAGCGATGTGGCGCCGAGCCTCGTGCGACAGCGCGCCGAAGACTCGTTCGACCTCGTCGGGCGTCGGCGGTTGCGATCGGCCCGTGGCCGGCTGGGCGTCCCCGGAGGTCTGCACGACGATTAGCTTAGCCGCTAAGTGTTGGACGAAGCCCGCGAGGTGGGGGCCGCCGCGCGGCCCCCACCTGACCGGTCACAGGGGGCAGATGGCGAGGCAGCCGCCGATCGGCGGCCGCGGCGGACGAGGGGGCGGCGGCGGCGCCGGGTCCGAGACCACCACGTCGACCACCTGGTCGGTCACGAACTGGTTCAGGTTGCCGGCGAGGTAGTCCGCGAACACCCGGTACCGGCCGTTCGGCACGGTGATGGTGAGCGGCCCTTCCTCGTTGGCCACGCAGTTGCCGTTGTTGTAGGCGGTGGTGTAGCCGAACTCGGCGCTCTCGGGGCCGAAGAAGTCGACGAGAGCGCCGGTGGAGAGGTCGCGGGCGCGGAACCGGACGAAGGTGTAGGGGGCGATGCCGTTGCCCCCGACCTTGAACGTGTCACCGCGGACCGTGTTGAACGTCGGGATGCCGAAGCGCTGGTCGCCGTCGTAGCCGGAGAAGTAGGCGACCCCCGGCTTGGTCAGGTAGGCGTGGCCGGGGGTGGCACAGGTGGATGCTCCGGCGGCCGGTGCGCCGACGACGCCCATGGTGGCGATCACGGCGATGCCCGCGATCAGCCCGGCGGCGTGCCGGAGCAGGCGCGACCTCGGTCGAAGGGTCATGGGGTGCTCCTCTCAGGGGGACGCCCGGGGGGTGCCCGAGCGAAGTGTCTCCCCCCGTTCGGCGCCTCGACCGCGGTTGGATCACATCCGCCGCCCGCCCGGTGTGCGGCGACTTCCGCGTCAGCCGGCGCGGCGTCGGGCGCGTAGCACGATGTCGTCGACGTGGTGCGACGCCGAGGCGGCCCCCGGGGGACGGGGTCGCTTCTCGTGGACCTCGACGTCCCATCCCGGGGAGGCGGCGAGGGCGGCGGCGAAGTCCTCGACGCTGACGTAGGCATCGGGGTCGAACGGCCGGCTGTGGGCCGAGGTGTCGACCGGTGTGCGCATCGGCTCGAGATCGTGGCTCACGACGAGCAGCGTGCCGCCCGGGGCCACCGCGTTCAGCAGGTTGCGCACCCCGCGTCCATCGGGCGTGCGGGGAATCGACGCGTACTGCGCCGACACCAGGTCGAACGCAGCTGCTTCGTACGCGTCCAGAGCGTTGGCGTCCGTGTGATGGCATGCGACGGCCAGGCCGCGGCGCTCGGCTTCGGCGCCGACCCGGTCCAGCGCGCGCTGGGAGATGTCACTGGCGGTCACGCGCCAGCCGTGCTCGGCCAGCCAGACCGCGTCGCCGCCCTCGCCGGCGCCGACGTCAAGGGCGCGGCCCGGGGCGACGCCGCGGAGCTCGTTGACGAGGGTGCCGTTGGCGTTGCCGCTCCACATCCGCTCGCCGCCGTAGCGATGATCCCAATCGGCCTCGTTGCCCGAGGGTCGTGCGACGGCTCGCAGGTCCTCGCCCGCCAGGCTGAAGCTGATCATGGCGCCGACCCGGCTGCCGTCCGCGGCGGCCTGCAGCACCTGCTGGCTCGGGTCGGTCAGGTTGCCGGCCGCATACAGGCCCGGGACCGCCGTCGCTCCGGTCTCGTCGGTCTCGACGACATCGCCGAGCCCGCTCGGATGCGCCACCGTCCGGAGGCCCAGCGACGCGAGCGCTTCGGCCCGCACCCGGTACCGGGGACCGACCACGACCGCGTCGGCTTCGATGGGCTCGTGGTCGGCCACCTCGACGGCCGCGACATGGCCGTCGGCACCCGTGACGATCCGCGTCACTCGCCCGTGCAGGATGGCCACGCCGCCGGCTCGCAGCGCCCCGAGCTCGGAGTCGTCCACCGCGACGCCGTCGTGGAGCACGACGGTCAGCCGGGCGGTCAGCTGGCGGAACAACCCGGCGGTGTGGAGGCCGCGCGCGTGGGTGACGATCTGCACGACGCGCCGGTCGCGCACCTCGAAGCCATGGCAGAACGGGCAATGGATGACGTCGCCGCCCCAGTGCTCGGCGAGGCCGTCGATGCCAGGGAGCTCGTCGACCAGCCCGGACGCGGCCAGCACGCGACGGGAGACGATGGCGTTGCCGCCGACCAGCTCGACGCGGAAGCGGGCGTCGTCGGTCCGCGTCACCCGATCGACCCGACCGTCGAGGATCTCGCCGCCGTAGCTCCGCACCTCCTCCCGTCCGTCGGCGATCAGCTCCGATGGCGGGTGCCCCTCGCGACCGAGGTAGCTGTGCATGTGGGCTGCCGGGGCGTTCCGCGGCTCGCCGGAGTCGACGACGATCACGGACCGGCGCTGGCGCCCGAGTTGGAGCGCGGCGGCCAGTCCGGCGGCTGATGCGCCGATGACGGCGACGTCGCAGTGCCGCTCGACGGCATGGGGGGTGTGCTCGCTCATGGCTCGACGATACGATGCCTCCCGAATAACGCACGCGGTCTTGCACTATCCGCAAGGCAGCGGCTGGACGTGGCGGAGAGCGATGGCCGAGCCGAACCAGATCGAGGAGGTGGTGCGGACCCGCCTGCGGAGTCTTCGGAACACGCTGGGCCTGTCGCTCGACGAGCTCGCCGCCCGCACCAACCTCAGTGCCTCGACGATCAGCCGGATCGAGACCGGCAAGCGGACGATCAGCCTGGACGTCCTCGTGCCGCTGGCGACGGCGCTCCAGGTCGACCTCGACGCCCTCCTCGATGTGCGCAGCGACGACGATGTGGTCATCCGCCCGGCACCGAGCAGCGCGGGCGGGCGTACGACGTGGATGCTGAGCCGCCCGACGGGCTCCACCCTCGCGGTCAAGATGCGGCTCGAACCGACGCGCAAGGCGCCGGAGCCGCGGATCCACCCCGGTCACGACTGGTTCTTCGTCATGGAGGGACGGGTGCGCCTGACGCTCGGCGAACGCGAGATCATCGTCGAGACCGGTGAGGCCGCCGAGTTCGGGACCATGACCCCCCACGCCTTCTCGGCCATCGACGGCCCGGCCGAGCTGATCGGGATCTTCGACCGGGACGGCCACCGCGCCCACATCCATCGCGAGACCGGGTCGCCTCCGACGACGCCGTCCTGACCAGCTCAGCCACCATCCCGTACGGTCCGTGCGGCTCCGGCTCTCGCCCTGTGCAGACCTGATGGAAGTTTCAGCGTGCTGGTCCACGCCGACGGCGCCTGCATCGCGGGGCTGCATGTGGCCGTAGCCGGTTCGCGGCAGTTGAACGCCAGAGCGAATACGGGCGAGCGAGAGCGGTCAGTCCTCGGGTGGGGGGCACTGGATGCCGATCATCCTCACCAGGCGACAGTACGTGTCTCGGGACATCTTCCACTGCCCGTCGACAGCACCGCGTGGCCCGCCTGGTTGAGGCGACCATCCCGATGCCTATCCCGCTCATCGCGCCCCCGGAGGACAGGCACGAGGCTAGCGAAGGTGTCGGGAGGCTGAGTCAGCTAGAGAATGTGAGCATGGCCACGAAGACGGACACGCAGCAGCCCGCGCCGCACGACGCCGACAGCCACGACCGGATCCGCGTGGTCGGCGCGCGC
>DASRJN010000189.1:0-7416 GCA_035649455.1 Acidimicrobiales bacterium | reverse complement strand
CGACTCGAGGGCGACCTCGAGGGGCCGGTCCGGCACCTTGATCGACACCCGCACCGGCGCCACGACGACGGCGTCGGGCAACGACTGCGCGACCGTGCTGAGCATCCCCCTACGTCCTCCCGCGGCGTCGTGGATGGTCCTCCTGCCGCGGACCCGTCCTACCGAGGTCGCGTTAGCTCAGCGTCGCGGCCGGCCGCGGGGACTACGGGTTGATGCCGCCCCCGGTGGGATCGGTCCACCTGGCCCACATCGTCCACGCCAACGACGTGCGGCCCATCGAGGCGCGGGGCGGCTTCTCCGACGCCATCGTGCCGTTCGCGGTCGGGACCCACCTCACCGATCCAGCGCGGGCGGCCACCTCCGAGCTGGTGGCGGTCAACGGCGTGGCGCCCACCCTGGACACCGTCCGCAGCGGCGCGTTCCCCTTCAGCCGCGACGTCTACAACGTCTATCGCCACTCCGGCGTCGCCCCGGCGGCCACGCCGGCGACCGCCGGCTTCGTGGGCGAGAACGGCTGGATCTGCAAGCCGCGAGCCCTCCACAGCGAGCCCCCCGTCACCCCGGGCGCAGGCATCGAAGACCCCCTCGCCGTGCGCGACTACGGCCAGCTGGTCACGGACACCATGCTGGCCGCCGGCTTCGTCCCCAAGGCCACATCCGGCAACCTCTGCAGCTTCACCTCCGTGACCGTCCCCTAGCTCGCCTCTGCTCTCGGCCACGCACTTCTTGCGGATCCGCAGTTTATGCGGTATGTGTGGTGCATGGCGAAGGCAGCGAGCAGCGACACACCCTGGCCCGACCGAGCGGGACTGGGTGCGGTACGCCGCGCCCTCGACGAGGCTGAAGCCCGCGAGCTCGTCGAGGCCATCGCCTGTCTCAGGGAAGCGGCCGACCGGCTGACCGAGGTGCTCGACGAGTCCATGGCCGCAGCGGTGCTGCGCCGGGACGCGTCGCTCCGGGCGGCCGGGGCGCGGGCCGGCCTGACGGAGAACGCGGTCGGTCCCCGGCTGGCGCGGACGCGTGCGCTCGGCGCGTACGCGGACGAGCGCGGCCGGGTGACTGCTGCCGCGGTGGAGCGCGCCCGGTACGACCTGGAGTCGGGGATGCCGCGGCGGCCGCCTCCCGAGCGAGCGCCCATGCGGTTCAAGCCGCGCCGGCGGACCAACTGAACGGAGTCAGGATGACCACAGCCGATCTCACCCACATCTACTTCCTGCTCGACCGCAGCGGGTCGATGCAGACGATCAAGACCGACATCGAGGGCGGGTTCGCCGCCTTCGTGGAGGAGCAGCAGCGCACGCCGGGCGAGTGCCGGGTGACGCTGGCGCAGTTCGACGACCGCTACGACGTCGTGTACTCGTCGGTGCCGGTCGCCCAGGTGCCGCCGCTGGACCTGCAGCCCCGCGGTCGCACGGCGTTGCTCGACGCCATGGGCCGCTTCATCACGTCGGCCGGGGAGGAGCTCGCGGCCCTCGCGGAGCCCGAGCGCCCCGGGACGGTGATCGTGGCGATCATGACCGACGGCTACGAGAACGCCAGCCAGGAGTGGACGCACCCGGCCGTCAAGGCGCTGGTCGAGCAGCAGACCGAGGGCTACTCGTGGCAGTTCCTCTACATGGGCGCCGACCAGGACGCCATCGAGGTGGGCGCCAGCGTGGGCGTGGCGCCGGCAGCGTCGGTCACCTACGCGCGGGGCAAGGGCCGCCAGGCGATGTTCGCCGCCGCGGGCAAGATCTCCAAGCTGCGCCGCGACCGGATCGCCCACGCCGCCGCGGGCTCGGCCGCCCCGGCACCGGTGATGGCCGCGTTCACGGACGAGGAGCGCGAGGCTCTGGCCGACTGAGGTTGATCCCGGTTGGTCGGCAGCTTGTGCGGCCGACATTCGGCACCCTGGTTGGCTAGCCGTTCTGGTTGGTCAGCCCAGTTGCAGCACATAGCCGTCGGGATCGGTGACGAAGGCGCTCGCGCCACCCCGCTCGTTGTCGGTGCGCCACAGCAGGGTGCCGCCGTGCTCCTGGACTCGTCGGACGAGCAGGTCGAGCATCGCCGGGCTGTCGACTGCGAATCCGATGTGGTCGATGCCACCGCTGTCGCCGGGAGTCCGAGCCTTGCCGGCCAGGCGGTCCAGCTCGCCGCCTGCGGGTTGGAGGCCGAGCAGGTCGTCGGCCCCTGGTGTGGACATGAAGGTGATGCCGGATCCGGTCCCGGACTCCTCGAAGCCGAGGGCCGCCCGGTAGAAGGCCACAGATCGTTCGAGGTCCGACACCACGAGGTTGACGTGGTTGATGCCCCCGGTGCGGGGTCGCTGATCGGTCATCCACCTACACTGCGACTTGAACTGCGCTTCAAGTCAAGGGGCCGTCGTGGCTGCTGAGATGCTTGATATCGCCGAGGTCGTCGAGGCGACAGGTCTCGCACCGTCGGCGTTGCGTTTCTACGAGCGCCGCGGCCTTCTGAGCTCGTCCGCCCGGAACGGGTTGCGCCGCATGTACGACGCCGACGTCATCGACCGGGTGGCGTTGATCGTCGCGGCTCGGGACGCCGGGTTCGAACTGCGGGAGATCGCAGAGCTATTGGGTGCCACTGACGAGCCGAGCGTGCGTGCCGCGCTGGCGGCCAAGGTGGTCGAGCTGGACGCGCGCATCGACCGTCTGGTCGTCATGCGGGACCGGTTGTCCCACGGTGTCCGCTGCCAGAGCCCGTCGCTGCTCGAGTGCCCGCACTTCAGGCGACATCTGCAAGCAGTGCTGCCCAGCCGGGCGACGATGACGCCGAAGGCGGGACGAACCTGAGCACCGGCCAGGCCGTCACGCTGTGTCCGGTCTTTGGGGACAGCGAGCTGGCGGTGGATGTGTAGTGACTGCGGTTCAGCTGACCGCCGGTCCTGATCGGCGGCAGCGCAGGGCCCTCCGGCGTCGGGTTCGGCGGCTCGTGGCCGCCACGATCACCTACAACGTCGTCGAGGGCGTCGTGGCGATCACCGCGGGCTCGGTGCATCGTCGGCGGCACTGATCGGCTTCGGGCTCGACTCCAGCATCGAGGTCGCGTCGGCCGCGGCGGTGGCGTGGCAATTCTCCGGCCGTGATCCCGAAGCCCGCGAGCACCTCACATTGCGGATCATCGCGGTGTCGTTCTTCGCCCTCGCGGCCTATGTGAGCGTCGATGCCGTGCGCGCCCTCGCCGGCGGTGGCGACGCACATCCCTCGACGGTTGGCTTGGTACTCGCCGCGCTCAGTCTGGTGATCATGCCGGTCTTGTCGTACGCGCAACGCCAGGCCGGGCGCCGGCTCGGATCGGCCAGTGCCGTGGCCGACTCCAAACAGACCCTGCTGTGCACCTATCTCTCAGCGGTCCTCCTGATCGGGCTGGGCCTCAACAGCCTCTGGGGTTGGTCCTGGGCCGACCCGATCGCGGCGCTGGTCATCGCGGCTGTGGCCGTACGGGAAGGCCGCGCAGCTTGGCGGGGAGACACCTGCTGCGCGGTGCCAACCTCAGCCGCCGCCGGTTGCCAGGACGCCTGTTGCGCCGACGCTCAGGCGAACCCATGACCCGAAGGCGGCGAACTCCGGTGACCTGGTTCGGCGTGGGCGTGTGGCCCGCTTGTGGCCCGGTCCGTCACGTCGAGTTGGCCGCCGAGGCGGTGTCGTGTGTGGCGACGACGGCGAGGGTGCCGGTGGCGGTGCCCATGACGGCGGCGAGGAAGATGAAAGCGGCTGTGGGGGCGATGGTCGTCCACAGGATGCCGGCGATGGCGGAGGCGGCGAGGTTGCCGGCGGACTGGGTGACCGCCAGGAGCCCGAACGCGGAGCCCCGGAGGGATGTGGGGGCGTAGGTGGCGACGGCGGCGTGTTCTGCGGTCTCCACGCAGCCGATGCCGAGCCCGGCGAGGACGAAGGCGGGTGCGAGGGCGGTGACCCCCGCCGGTCCGGCGGCGAACCACAGGTAGGCGGCCACGAAGCACGCGGCGCCGGCCAGCAGCACCCGCGTGGGGTTGTGGCGGTCGCCATGTCGTCCGGCGGGGACGCTGATGAGGGTGGCGGCCAGGTTGTACGCGATGTAGAGCACGAGCGCGAGCTGGGTGGCGTGGTCGTTGGTGCGGCCAGGCTGGAACAGTTCGGTCGCTCGCAGGATGAGCAGGGTCGCGGCGCAGTTGCCGAGCTCGAAGACGGTGATGCCGGCCATGAGTCGCCCGAGCTGGCCTTGCAGGACGGGGCGCACCTGGAGGCGGATCGGTTGACGGTCGCGCCGGGCGGGTGCGGCGGTGTGGCGGATGGCGTAGACGATGGCCAGGGCGGCGAGCAGCCCGGGGATGACGGACAGGCCGATGGCCCACCGGACCCCGACGGTGCCGACCAGGCCTATCGCCAGCAGGGGGCCGGCGATGGCGCCGAGGTTGTCCATGGCCCGCTCGAACCCGTAGGCCCGGCCATAGACCGAGGCGGGCACGATGTCAGCGAGCAGCGCATTGCGGGCCGGGACCCGCAAGCCCCGGGCGGTCCAGGCGCCGGCGCGCAGCAGCCCCACCTGCCACGGAGCGGTCGCAGCTCCGATGCCAGCGGACAGGACGGCGGTGGTGGTGTAGCCCCCCACCGCCACGGCGCGACGGCGGTGAGGATCATCGGCCAGCGCGCCGCCACCGAAACGGGCGACCCCGGCCAGAGCGTCCGAGACACCCTCGATGACGCCGAGGGCCGAGGCCGGTGCGCCGAGTGTGGACGTCAACAGGCTGGGGAGCAGAGCGGTCGGGATCTCGTGGCCGAGGTCGGCCAAGAGGCTGGCGCTTCCGATGCCTGCGACGGCAGGC
The DNA here is from genome assembly GCA_035649455.1 of Acidimicrobiales bacterium. Classification (GTDB taxonomy): domain Bacteria; phylum Actinomycetota; class Acidimicrobiia; order Acidimicrobiales; family VFJN01; genus ZC4RG19. The sequence continues at coordinate 2,612 of DASRJN010000189.1, read as the reverse complement.
CCGAACCACCGGGCGTCGACGTCAGCGGCCTCGGTCGTCGCCACTCGGGCGACTCTATGTGCTCGACCTTCGTCCACCAGGTGGTCGAGTCAGAGGCACGGGGCAGCTGCGGGTCAGCGCCAGATCAGGGCAAATCTGGCGCTTGATCGATCGGTCTTGGCGAGTCACGCTCTAGGGGTCCCGCTAGGTGAAGGCCGAACTGATGGACGAACCTGAGACGCCTGAGTCTGCGTCCGTCATCATGGCCGCCTTTGAGAACCGTCATGCCGCGGAACGCATGGTGGCATCGCTCGGTCACGACCTTCGCCACCAGGCACGTAAGGGCGATGTCAACGCGTTCGTGGTCAGCCGCCACCGCGACGGCTCCTTCAAGCTCGTGCAATCCCGGGTGCTGACGGCCGGCGGACTCGGGGCCGCAGCGATCGGTTTCATGACTGCGACCATGGCGGGACTGCTAGGCGCAGGAGCCGTCTTCCGCGGAGCCAAGACGGTGACGCTTAGCGCACACCAGCGACAATCGCATGTGCGGCAGGCCGATCAGCGGCTCGCGGAGATTCTCGATCGCGTGGGTCAGCACTCGGCGGTCCTGCTGGTCCTCTGCCAGGACGAGCAAACGGGGCAGACGGTCGCGGCCCGAGCGTCCGAACGCGGAGCACAGAGCTGGCACATGTCGCAGGCGGAGTTCCTCGGGGCGCTCGACCGGCTCGGCGACAACTACGACTGGGTTCGCCCGGTGGTCGCGGAATTCGCTACTCGTCCTCCCCGAGGTGAGTAGCACCGAACTGCCGATGGCGACTCTCGACAACCAGGCGCATTGTGCCCGCTAGTACCCTCCGATGGTGGACCTTCATGGCTTGCCGATCCTTCGGTTGACGGTCGACTGGGCCGCTGGGATCTTGTCTATCGACATAGGCGCGGACGGCGGCGAGGTGGCAATCAGGTCGTCGGGCCTTCGCCGGCTGTCAGTCGTCTGGGCCGTCCCCGGAGCTCCCAGCCAGCCGATCCGCCGAGTCGACGTGGGTCATGAGAAGCTGAACATCGAGATAGAGGGCGGCGGCCACATCTCGATCGAGGCCAGCAGCATCGACATGCCCGACCCCCATTGACCGGACCTGGTGCAGGCGGGCGGTTCGCAGAGGGCTTCCAGCCTCCCCTCGACCGTCGTTACCGGGGCCCGGGCGCAGCCTGCTGGTACTGCTCGGGTCGTTCACAGTCGCCGGCCCGCGGGGACGAGCGGCCCGTTCACTGAGACCCCACCCGCGGTGCTCTCCATGAGGCCGGCGCCGAGCAGCGGCACCTCACGGCACCACAGCTCAGATGTCACCCGACCACGCGGCAGTCCCGGCTGAGCTAGTTAGCGCTGTGTTGGCGCCAGGCGTCATGTGCTCGATCGTGTTGACAGCAAACCAGGCCAAGGCGACTGGCACCACACAGAGGCTCCCTCCGCTCTGGTCTCTGGTACTAGGAGAGCGACTCATCTACCGGCACGGCGAGCCGGAGCGTGAACGCGAGATCGCGCAGGCCTTGTCGAAGAAGATCAAGGCCGAGCCGCCGGCCATGCTGCGGCGATCGTGACCAGGGTGGGCCTCACCGTGCGTCGCATGAGTGACCATGAGTACACCCAGCTCGCCCCGCGATCTGGCACGCCCATGGCACGACGCCGACGGCCTACTCCTCGGCGTCGTGGAAGTACACGGTCATGGAGTACCAGCGGCCGTCCGCGGTGATCTCGTCGTTGAGGACGATGTCCTCCACTTCAATATGGCCCAGCCGTTCGATCGAGTCGGCTACTCGCCTGAGAAGCGCTGGCACGTCGTCCTGACCTGGGCCCTTGGGATTGGCCTGGCTGAAGTGCCGGACAGACGATGACGACGGGACCATGTGGCCTAGTCTTGCCGCTCCGCGGGCGTGGAGTTGATGGGGTTCGGTACTGCCACAGGGGGCGGCCGCCGGCGAGAGCAACCGTGGGAGCAACCGCCCGCTGTGCATCAGATGCAGCTGCGGGTCAGCGCCTGGCAGCTACAGAACCATCAGGGCAATCTGTACGCGTGGATCCCGGGGAAGGCGACATCGCCAGGTATCGACACCAGGCGTGGAGGCTCGCGGCGATCTGCGGCCCGCTGACCATGCTCGCCCTCGCAGGTTGCGGACGCGACGAGTCCCGTGCGACACCGGCCAGGTCTACGGGGACGGCCGGCGCCACCGAGGAGAGCAACTACCCAACGCGGCTCGCGGACGAGCTGGGCTGCGAACCGGTGCAACCGCTCAGCGACATGATCTTCCCCCTGCGGAGCGTGGCGGCCCGAGCAGGCGTCGGCTGCCGAATCGGTGACGCGACGCTTCATATCTTCGAGCGGGACACCCCATACCCCAATTACCCGGAAGGCGGGTCACTGGCCGAGATCGACCGGTCACTCGGTGCCGACGTGTCCGATCCGTCGTGCCAGACGTGGGTGCTAATCGGCGACCACTGGTTCATCGTGGCCGATGACGAGGGGGTCCTCGCCGACGTGGAAGCTGAGCTCGGCGGGTCGGTTCGACCGATCCAGCCGGTATCGCCCGTGGTGAGCTACCCCGGCGCGCCGGGCTGTTCAATCGGTCCCTAACGTGGC
>DASRJN010000188.1:0-2555 GCA_035649455.1 Acidimicrobiales bacterium | reverse complement strand
GTCGGGCCCGGCCTGCTGCACGCCAAGGTCACGCGGCCCTACTCCCACTCGGCGGCCGACACCCAGTCCAAGTACCGGCTGGCCCAGGAGATGCAGTGGGAGCTGGAGCACGACCCCATCGACGCGCTCGAGCGCGAGCTGGTCGAGGCGGGGGTGGTGACGGCCGAGCAGTCCGGCGAGATCCGGGCCGAGGCCCGCCGGATCGTGGCGGATGCAGCCAAGGCCGCGCTGGCCGCGCCGCGGCCCGACGTCACCACCGTGCTCGACCACGTGGTGGCGCTGCCCGACATCCCCGACCCCGGGGACCCGCCCGCGGGCGACGGTGACGGCGCCGACCCGGTGGCGCTGGGCGAGGCCATCCGGCGCACGCTGCACGAGTCCATGGAGGCCGACGAGCGCATCCGTGTCTTCGGCGAGGACGTCGCCGACGCCCGCGAGGCGATCATGGCCGACGTCGAGGGCAAGGGCGGTGTGTTCGGCACCACCCACGGCCTGCAGCGCAGCTTCGGCCGGGCGCGCTGCTACAACACGCCGCTGGCCGAGGCCAACATCATCGGCCGCGGCGTGGGCCAGGCCATCCGGGGCCTGCGGCCCGCGCCCGAGATCCAGTTCTTCGACTACATCTGGCCCGCCATGCAGCAGATCCGCAGCGAGGCGGCCACCATCCGGTGGCGCTCCAACGGGGCCTTCACCTGCCCCATGGTCATGCGGGTGCCGATCGGCGGCTACCTGCAGGGCGGCTCGATCTGGCACAGCCAGTCGGGCGAGTCGATCTTCGCCCACATCCCCGGGCTGCTCGTGGCCTTCCCCTCACGGGCCAGCGACGCAGCCGGGCTGCTGCGGGCCGCGTTCCGCTGCGAGGACCCGGTGCTGTTCCTCGAGCACAAGCACCTGCTGCGCCAGCCCTACACCCGGGACCCGTTCCCCGGGCCGGACCACGTCGTTCCCTTCGGCCGGGGACGTTACGTGACCCGGGGGAGCGACCTCACCATCGTCACCTGGGGCGCGACCGTCGAGCGGTCCCGCCTGGCCGCGGCCCAGCTGGCCGAGCGTGACGGCGCGTCGATCGAGATCATCGACCTGCGCACCCTGGTGCCGTGGGACCAGGAGATCGTGGCCGAGTCGGTCAGCAAGACCTCACGGCTGCTGGTCGTGCACGAGGACGTCGTGCGCGGCGGGTTCGGCGGCGAGATCGCGGCGTGGGTCGCCGACCAGTCGTTCTGGCAGCTGGACGCGCCCATCGGCCGCGTCGGGGCCCAGGAATGCCACGTCGCCTACGCGCCGGAGCTGGAGCAGGTGATCCTGCCCCAGCCGGACGGTATCGCCGAGGCCGCGAAGCGCGTACTCTCGGCGTAAGGGGAACGCGGGGGCCGGCCGTCAGGCCGCCATGTCGTCGCGGTCCACCAGCCAGCCGAGCAGGCCGGCCATGACGACCACGACCGCGACCGCCAGCAATCCCATGAGAAGGATCTCGTTCATCGTTACCCGCCACCTTTTCCAGGCCCGCCATGGGCTGTGTGAGAACTTCCGCCGCCGGGGAGGGCGAGCGAAAGTCCTCGCATCATGCCCCAGGTCCCCCGGTGCCGTGTGCGACATTTCGATGACGATCCGCGACATGTGTCGTAGGTCATATGGGTAACGTTCGCATCGTGCCGGGGAATCGCCGCCCGTCGCCCGGGCTGCTGCTGCTCGCGCTGGTGCTCGTCTGCGCCGCCCCGCTGGGCGTCGCGGCGGCCACCGGGCTCGACGACGACAGGGCCCCGGCGGATCAGCTGGAGACGGCCGGCGACGACCCGCAGCAGGCCGCGGCGACGAGGGCCGGGGACTCGGGCGGCGACTCCGGTCAGGTGACGACTGCCTCGGAGAACCGGGGCCCGCCACCCACCGGCATCGCTGACATCCCGCCGCCCGGCCGCGCCCCGAGCACCACCGCGGGCACGACACCGTCCGACGCGGGGCCCGGGACCACCACGACCACCACGACCACCACCACCGCCCCGCCCGCCTCCCCGGCGCCGGCACCGGCGGCGTCGCCCGTCGATCAGGTCCTGCTGCTGGTCAACGACGCCCGCGCCCACGCGGCCACGCCGTGCGGGCCGCTGCAGCTCGACCCCCGGCTCATGGCCGCGGCCCAGGCCCACAGCGACGACATGGCCGCGCGCAACTTCTTCGACCACACCAACCCCGACGGCGTGACCTTCAGCCAGCGCATCCTGGCCGCCGGCTACCCCCAGGTGGCGCTGGTGGCCGAGAACATCGCCAGGGGCCAGCGCTCGGCCAGCCAGGTCATGCAGGCCTGGATGGGCTCGACCACGGGCCACCGCGAGGCCATCGAGAACTGCGCCTTCAACTTCATCGGCATCGGGCTGAACCGGACCGCCTGGACCTGGACCCAGGACTTCGCCGCCTGACCGGTCGCCGCCTTTACGGAACAGGGACGGCGCGGCGCTGCTCGTCCAGCACGAACACCGTCTGGGTGGAGCGGACGTGGGTGGCGCCGTGCAGGCGGTCGAGCACCACGTCGCGCAGCGCCTCGATGGACGGAACCCGCACCA
>DASRJN010000187.1:0-9710 GCA_035649455.1 Acidimicrobiales bacterium | reverse complement strand
GCGGCTGTCCATCGGCGCCACCGGCGTGGCCGCGGCCCGCGCCGCCTTCGACCAGACGCTGGCCTACGTCAAGGAGCGCAAGGCCTTCGGCCAGCCGGTCGGGTCGTTCCAGAACAGCCGCTTCCGCATGGCCGAGATGGCCACCGAGATCGAGATCGCGCAGAGCTTCGTCGACCGCTGCGTGCTGGCCCTCAACGCCGGCCGGCTGACCGCCGAGGAAGCGGCCATGGCCAAGTGGTGGTGCACCGAGCTGCAGGGCCGGGTCGTCGACGCCTGTGTCCAGCTCCACGGCGGCTACGGCTACATGGCCGAGTACCCGGTGGCCCGCGCCTACGCCGACGCCCGCATCACCCGCATCTACGGCGGCACCACCGAGATCATGAAGGAGATCATCGGCCGCTCCCTCGGCCTGTGACCCGCGTGGCTCAGCGGTTGAGGAGGTCGCGGGCGATGTGGGTGATCTGGATCTCGTCGGTGCCGGCGTAGATCTGGAGGACCTTGGCGTCGCGGGCCAGCTGCTCGACCTGGAACTCGCTCATGTAGCCGTTGCCGCCGAACAGCTGGACCGCCTCCAGGGCGACCTCGGTGGCGGCGCGGGCGGCATAGAGCTTCATGGCCGAGGCCTCGGCGAGGGTGAAGCCGGTGCCGGCGGCGGTGGCCTCGATCACCCGGAACACCAGGTTCTCGACGTTGAGGCGGGCCACCTCCATGCGGGCCAGCTTGTCCTGGATGAGCTGGAACTCCCCGATGGGCTTGCCGAACTGCACCCGGTCCTTGGCGTAGGCCACCGACAGGTCGAGGCACTGGGAGATGATCCCCAGGGCCATGGCGGCGACGCCCGAGCGCTCCTGCAGGAACGTGGCCTTGGCCGCATCCCGGCCGCCGCCCTCGGGGTGCTCGGTCTCGCCGATCAGCCGGTCACGGCCCGCCCTCACGTCGGTGAGGAACAGCTCGCCGGTGGGCGACGAGTGCATGCCCATCTTCTTCAGCGGCTTGGACTGCTCGAGGCCCGGCATGCCGGAGTCGAGGATGAAGCTGACGATGGCCCGGTCCTCGGGCGGGTTGCCCTCGTCGAGCTTGCAGATGAACACGATCGTGTCGGCATAGGGCCCGTTGGTGATGAAGGTCTTCGAGCCGTTGAGGACGTACTCGTCGCCGTCCCGCCGGGCGGTCGAGCGCATCGAGCCGAAGGCGTCGGACCCCGAGCCCGGCTCGGTGATGGCCCAGGAGCCGATCTTCTCCAGCGTGAGCAGCGGCAGCGCCCAGCGCTCCTTCTGGGCCGTGGTGCCCTTCGACAGGATGGCCGCCGAGGTGAGGCCCATGGACACGCCCATGGCGGTGACCATGCCGGGGCTCCAGCGGCACAGCTCGATGATGGGGATGAGCTGGAAGGCAGCGGAGTTGGCCGCCTCGACCGGGTCTCGCGGCGGGGCGCCGGCCTCGTCGCGCTCGGGCGCTTCGCCGGCCCGCTCGCGGGCCAGCTGGCGCTCGAAGCGGTCGCGGGCCATGGCGTCCATGCCGAAGGTGGAGAACAGCTTGCGGAGGATGTCGTAGGGCGGCAGGTCGCCGTGCTCCAGCTCGCGGTGGTGCGGCACGACCTCCTTGGCGATGAAATCGCGCAAGGCCGCCTGCACCATGCGCTGCTCGTCCGACCACTCGATCACGGGAGACCTCCGTAGCTTCTCGCACTGTCCGTGCGACGACCATACGGGTCAGTGGCGCGCGGCACCAGGCGGACCCGGGGCTTGTGACTGTGGGAACGGCGCCGGGAAATGGCATCCTGTACGGACCCCCGGGACTGTCAGGATCCCCAGGGACCTAGGAGCTGTTGCGTGTCGTTTCGCGTCAAGGACCGGGTGGTCTACCCCCACCACGGTGCCGCCGTCATCGAGGCTACGGAGAAGCGGGCGATGCCGCCCGACGGTGAGCCCCGAGAGTTCTTCGTCCTGCGGATGACGCACGGCGACCTGGTGCTCAAGGTGCCCGTGGACAAGGCCGAGGAGATCGGGATGCGCTACCCGATCAGCGTCGAGGACGTCGAGGACGTGTTCGAGGTGCTGGCCAAGAAGGACGTGCGCGAGCCCACCAACTGGTCCCGGCGGTTCAAGAACCACCAGGAGAAGCTCAAGTCGGGCGACGTGTACCAGGTGGCCGAGGTAGTCCGGAACCTGGCCCTCCGCGACAACGACAAGGGCCTGTCCGCGGGCGAGAAGTCGATGTTCGTCAAGGCCCGCCAGGTGCTGGTGTCGGAGCTGGCGTTCGCGCTCGACATCAGCGAGGACGAGGCCATGGAGCGCCTCTCCAAGACCATCGCCTGAGCGCGCCACCCCCGTCCCGGCCCCGGTCGCGGCGGGCGACATCGTCAGGTCTCCGGCACGATCTAATGTGCCGAGCCTCGGGCCCGACGGCCGGATCCCTTCGCGGTTCCGCACGGGCGCAGGCGGCAGCAACGACGAGGACGAGACATGAGTGACGCACCGCAGGGACCTGACTGGTGGCAGGCCTCGGACGACAAGTGGTACCCCCCACCCCGCCCGGAGATGCCCGGTGACGTGACCGCGTCCTCGCCCCCGGTCGGCGCGCAGGGCTACGCCGCGCCCGGGTACGCGCAGGGCCCCCCACTCGGCCCTCCGGCCGGCTACCCGCCGGGCGGAACGCCCGCGGGCGGGTTCCCTCCCGCCGGGGCGCCGATGCCCGGCGGCTACCCGCCCGGCCCGCCGTCGGGTCCCTACGGGGTGCCCGGCCCCGGAGCGCCCGGGGGGCCTCCGGGCCCCGGCGCCAACAAGACGCCCATGTTCGTCGCCCTCGGCGCCCTGGCGGCCGTGGCCCTGGTCGGCCTGATCCTGGTGGTCTCCAGCGGCGGCGGTGACGACGACGACGAGCACGGGAGCGAGCCGGTCTCCACCACGGTGGCGACCACGGAGCCGACGACCACCACGCCGGACAACACCGGCGACACCACCGGCGGCTCCACTGTGGACGGCAGCGCGGACACCGCCGATCTGGCCCTGGTCGAGAGCGGTTTCACCGCGTCCGACGACGGGGGCTCCTACGGGATCATCATCAAGAACAACGGCACCGAGATGGTCACCAACTTCCACGTCGAGGTGGCCGTCTACGACCCCAACGACACCGTCGTGCGGACCGACCGCCACCTCGTGGCCAAGCTGGGCCCGGGCGAGCAGCTGGGCATCGGCTACGACCTCCTGAGCGAAGACGTCGCCAACGGAGTCGACCATCTGGACGTGCAGTTCGAGGACGGCTTCGGCGACTCGGTGCCCGACGGCACGTTCGAGATCTCGGAGGTGGCCACCACCACCGACCAGTACGGCACCGAGACGACGTTCGTGGTCACCTCGACCTACGCCATCGACGTCGACGGCCCCTACGCCTACGTCATCTACCGCAACAGCGCAGGCGAGATCATCGGGGGCACCTACGGCTTCGTCGACATGGTCCCCGCCGGCGGCCGGGCCGCCGGCACCCTGACCTCGTTCGACCCGGTGGACGGCGTCGCGAGCTCCGAGGTCTACGTGGACGCGGGCGTCTTCGTCTGACGAAGCGCCCGCTACCTCGGGAGTGGTGGGCGTAACAGGGCTCGAACCTGTGACCTCACGCGTGTGAAGCGTGCGCTCTAGCCAACTGAGCTATACGCCCCTGGGGACCTTGCACTCTAGCAAGGCGGCTCAGTCCGCTCCGAACGGGGCCGTGCGGTCCAGGGCCAGGGCGTCCTCCAGCAGGGCGATCAGCCGCAGGACCACCACGTCGGCGTGCTGGGGCCCGATCACCTGGAGCCCCACCGGCATGCCGTCGGCGGTGAAGCCGGCGCAGACCGTGCCCGCCGGGGAGCGGGTCATGTTGAGCCCATAGGTGAACTGGACCCAGTTGACATCGGGCTCGCCGTCGATCATGCCGGGCTCGTTGATCCGGGGTGTCTGGCCGGCGACCGTCGGGGTCAGGAGCAGCGGCACCCGGTGGAACAGGTCGACGAGCGCCAGGTTGAGGGTGTGGCAGGCGTCGATGGCCTCGGCCATGCGGGTGGCCGTGACCGACGAGCGCGCCCACTCGACCAGGGCCAGCAGCCCGGGGTCGATGCGTCCCCACACGTCCTTGTCGCGGAACGGCTCCAGCTCCCGGAGGCAGTAGACGCCCACGAGGGCCAGCCAGTCGTTCACCGGGTCACGGCCGAAGACCTCGTCGACCACGACGACCTCGGTGCCCATGTCCTCCAATTGGGCGACGGCCGCTTCGCACACGTCCAGCACCTCACGGTCGGGGTGGGCGTACCCCAGCGTCGGTGACCAGGCCACCCGGCGCGGGGCGCGCAGCTCCGCCAGCGAGCGCGACCACGACGCCTCGGGCAGGGGCAGCGACATGAGGTCCGCCGGCTCCGGGCCGACCACCACGTCGAGCGCCAGCGCCAGGTCCCGGACCCGCCTGGTCATCGGGCCCTTGGTCGAGAGCAGCGGCCAGCCGGGCGGGCGCGGGCCCCCGGTCGGGACCCGGCCCAGCGACGGCTTGAGCCCCGACAGGCCGCACACGGACGAGGGGATGCGGATGGAGCCGCCGCCGTCGGACCCGGTGGCCAGCGGCACCAGGCCCGCGGCCAGGGCCGCCGCCGACCCGCCCGACGACCCGCCGGCCGAGCGCTCCAGCGCCCACGGGTTGCGGGTGGCGCCGAACAGCTCGTTGACCGTGTCGGGCTTCCAGCCCAGCTCGGGCGTGTTGGTCTTGCCCACCACCACGCACCCCGCGGCCCGCAGCCGCTCGACCAGGGGCGAGTCGTCCGTGGCCGGCGGGCTGCCGGCGAAGGCCGCCGATCCCTGGGTGGTGACGAAGCCGGCCGCGTCCTCCAGGTCCTTGACCGCCAGCGGGACGCCGGCCAGCGGGCCCACGTCGTCGCCCGCGGCGATGCGCTGGTCGATGGCCGCGGCCTCGGCCAGCGCCGCGTCCGGGTCGACGGTCACGAACGCCCCCAGCTCGGGGTTGAGGCGCTCGATGCGATCGAGCGTGGCCCGGGCCACCTCTCGGGCCGAGAGCTCCCCCGCGCTCACCTGGTCGGCCATGCGGGAGACGCTCGTGCCCCGGAAGTCCATGCCCGGCACCGTATCGATCGGAACGGCCGGTAGGCCGGGGAATGCCGGCGCCGTCCGAGAATGCCAGCGCACGGCACTTGCGGTGCCTGGCCCAGGGAACGCGACCGCAGGCTGCGGGAGCTCCCTCGCGAGCCGCGGGAATGCGAGCCGGGGGCTCGGTGTTGAGCGGGGCGGCGCCGTTGCTGTGGAGCGGGCGCTGCCGTGCCCGGAAACCGCCCTCGACCACTCGCGCCCATGCCCCAGATCCAGCTCGACGCCACCCTCTTCGCCACCGCCTTCGTCACCGTGCTGGTCATCATGGACCCGCTCGGCAACGTGCCGATCTTCCTGTCGCTCACGCGCGGCCACACGCTCTCCCAGCAGCGCCGGGCCGCCCTTCTGGCCAGCACGGTGGCCGGCGGGGTGATCCTCAGCTTCGCCCTGTTCGGCCAGCAGGTGCTCACCCTGCTCGGGATCTCGCTCGAGTCCCTCCAGGCCGCGGGAGGCCTGCTGCTGCTGGTCATCGCCCTCGAGCTGCTCAGGCCCGGAGGCGGTGGGCACGGCGACGGCGAGCCGGACTCGACCAACGTGGCCCTCGTCCCCCTCGGCACGCCGCTGCTGGCCGGACCGGGCGCCATCGCCGCCACCATGCTCTATGCCCGGCAGGCCGACGGCCTGGGCGGGGCACTCTCGGTGGTGCTGGCCCTCGCCGCGGTGCTCCTGGTCGTCTACCTCTCGATGCGGTACGCGGGCCTGCTCGGCCGCCTGCTGCGGGACAACGGCATCGACCTGCTGTCCCGGGTGATGGGGCTGCTGGTGGCGGCCATCGCCGTCCAGCTCGTGGCGTCGGCCGTCGAGTCGTGGGTGCGCAGCGGCGTGTCATGACCGCCGCCGAACCCCTTCCCTTCGAGGACGCCGAAGACGCGCTCGTCGACGCCGACCGGAGCTTCACCCCCGGCTCGGCCCGATCGGCCCTGCGCCACCGCACCTTCCGCCGGGTGTTCTACGGGTCGTTCCTGTCCAACGTCGGCACCTGGATGCAGAACGTCGTGCTGGGCGCCCTGGCCTACGACCTCACCGGCTCGGCCACCTTCGTGGGCGTCATCCTGTTCGCCCAGCTCGGCCCGCTGCTGCTGCTGGCCATGGTGGGCGGGGCTCTGGCCGACACGGTCGACCGCAAGCGCCTGCTGATCTGGGTGACGGGCTCGCAGATGGTGCTGTCGTTCGTGCTGGCCCTGGTGGCCGCGCCCGACGACCCGAACCTGATCGTGCTGGTGGCGGTCGTGTTCGCCATCGGCATCGGCCAGGCCATCTTCGCCCCGACCTACGCGGCGCTGCTCCCCCAGCTCGTGGGGCGCGACGACCTGCCCGGGGCCATCTCGCTGCACTCCGCCAACATGAACGGCTCCCGGGTGATCGGGCCGGTGATCGGGGCGCTGCTCGACTCGGCCTTCGGGGCGCCGGCCGTGTTCGCGGTCAACGGGCTCAGCTTCCTGTTCGTGATCGGCTCGCTCCTCACGGTGCACCTGCCCCCGCCGCCGGCCGCCGGGCCCGGGGACGCTCGGAGCCTGGGCCGCCTGATGTCCGGCTTCGCCATCGCGCGCCGCGACACGGTGGTCGGGCGCTGCCTGGTGACCATCTTCACGTTCTCGGTGCTGTCGCTGACCCTGGTCGGCCAGTTCCCGGTGGTGGCCGAGCGCAACCTCGGGATCGACGAGCGCTCCACCAGCTACGGCCTGCTCTACGCGTGCTTCGGGATCGGCGCGGTGATCGGCGCCCTGTCGATCGGCACGGTGTTCGCCAGCTGGTCCAAGGAGCGCATCGTGCGCAACACCCTGCTGGCCTACGCCGCGGCGCTGGCGGTGTTCGCCCTGCTGCGCAGCCCCGCGCCCGCCTACCCCGCGGTGGTGATCGTGGGGCTGACCTACTTCGCCTTCATCACCTCGCTGTCCACCGTCCTCCAGGCGCGTCTGGAGGACCACGAGCGCGGCCGGGTCATGGCCCTGTGGATCATGGCCTTCGGCGGCTCGGTCCCCATCGGGAACCTCATCGCCGGCCCCATCATCGATGCGACCTCGGCCACCACCGTGCTGCTCGGCGGGGCGGTCGTGGCCCTGGGGCTGGCCGGCTACGCCCGCCTCGACCTGCCCCGCCCGCCGGTGGCGGTCAGCGCAGCCGGGACGCCAGCCGCTCCAGGCCGACCACCCGACTGGCCTTGAGCAGCACGGCGTCGCCCTCGCCCAGCGGGCCCAAGGCGGCGACCGCTTCGTCGAGGCCTGCGACCCCGGTGCCCCCGTAGGCGGGGGCGTCGACGGCCACCACCTCGATGCCCAGCTCCCGGGCCAGATCGCCGATGGCGCGGTGCTCGGCGTCGGCGGCCTCCCCCAGCTCGGCCATCTGGCCCAGCACTGCCACCCGGCGCCGCGCGTCCAGGCCGGCGAGCGCCCGCAGCGCCGCCGCCATCGACGCGGGGTTGGCGTTGTAGGCGTCGTTGATCACCCGGGCGCCCGAAGGGAGCCGGACCAGCTCCATGCGCCAGCGGGACAGCTCGGCCTTGCCCAGGCCGGCGGCGACAGCCTCGACCGGCACGTCGCAGGCCAGCGCCGCGGCCGCGGCGGCCAGGGCGTTGCCGACCATGTGCTCGCCGCGGACGGCGAGTGCCACGTCCGCCGCGCCCCACGGGCTGACCAGCCGGAAGCGGGGCCGCAGCTCGCCGTCGAGGCCGGCCCCCTCGGCGCGCACGTCGGCGTCCGGCGCCGACCCGTAGCGGAGCACGCGAGCCTCGGTGCGGGCGGCCATCGCCGCCACCCGGGGGTCGTCGGCGTTGAGCACCGCCACGCCCGACGCGTCGAGCGCCTCCACCAGCTCGCCCTTGGCCGCGGCCACCTCGTCGAGCGAGCCGAACATGGCGGTGTGGGCCGCAGCCACCGCGGTCACGACGCCCACCGTGGGCCGGGCGATGTCGCACAGCGAGGCGATGTGGCCGCGGCCGCGGGCGCCCATCTCCACCACCAGCGCCTCGGTCGCCTCGCTCGCGCTGAGCAGTGTGAGGGGGACGCCCAGCTCGTTGTTGAACGACCCGGCGCTGGCCACGGTCGACCAGCGGGCACCGAGGGCTGCAGCCAGCAGGTCCTTCACGCTCGTCTTGCCCACCGACCCGGTCACGCCCACCACCCGGTCGGGCACCCGTCCCCGGGCCAGCCGGCCGAGGTCGGCCAGCGCGACGATCGTGGCGCCGACCTCGATGGCGGCCACATCCGCTTCCGGATCGCCGTCATCGACCGGCCGCGAGCTGAGGTAGGCGACCGCCCCCGCGGCCAGGGCCGCGGGCACGAAGTCGTGCCCGTCCCGCTCGGCCACCACCGGGACGAACAGCTCGCCCCCGCTGACCAGGCGCGAGTCGATGGCCGCGCCCCGAACCACCAGGTCGGGGCCGACCAAGCGGCCGGCGGTCGCCTCGGCGATCTCGGTCGTGCGCAACTCCACGGTCGAAGATCATCGCGCTCGGGGGCCGCGGCCCCCGGATACGCTCGCCGATCATGCAGCGTCCTGACCGCGTCCGGCTCGTCGTGCTGTTCGGAGGGCGGTCGGCCGAGCACGACGTGTCGTGCACGACCGCCGCGCACGTCCTGGCGGCCGCCGACCCCGACCGCTACGAGGTGGTGCCGGTCGGCATCACCCGCGAGGGCACGTGGGTCCAGGCCGAGGCCGCCCGGGCCACGCTGAGCGAGGGCGCCCGCGGCATCCCGGCGAAGACGCCGCCCCTCGCCGCCACCGGCTCGGAGATCGAGCCCCTCCCGGCGGTGACGCCCTCGGCCGGCGGCCTGCCGGTGGTGGTCCTGCCCCTGCTGCACGGTCCCCAGGGCGAGGACGGCACCGTCCAGGGGATGCTGGAGCTGGCCGGGGTCCCCTACGTGGGCTCGGGCGTGCTGGCCTCGGCGCTGTGCATGGACAAGGTCAAGGCCAAGGAGGTCCTGGCCGCCCACCGCCTGGGCCAGGTGCCCTACGTGGCGCTGCGGGACACCGAGCTCGACCGGGGCCACGAGGCGGTGGCGGCCGAGGGCTTGGCCTATCCCCTGTTCGTGAAGCCGTCCAACATGGGCTCGTCGGTGGGGGTCAGCAAGGTCCACGGGCCCGACGAGCTGGACGGCGCGCTGGCCACGGCCGCCGCCTACGACGAGTGGGTGGTGATCGAGGAGGGCGTCGACGCGCGCGAGATCGAGGTGGCCGTGCTGGGCAACGCCGAGCCCCGGGCGTCGGTCCCGGGCGAGATCGTGTCCAGCCACGAGTTCTACGACTACGACGACAAGTACATCGACGGCACCTGCCAGCTCCTGGTGCCCGCGCCCCTCGACCAGGAAGACACCGAACGGGTCCGGTCACTGGCCATCGACGCCTACCGGGCCCTGCGCTGCGACGGCATGGCCCGGGTGGACTTCTTCTTCGAGGAGGGCCGGCGGGGCTTCCTGGTCAACGAGGTCAACACCATCCCCGGCTTCACCCCCGGCTCGATGTACCCCAAGCTGTGGGCGGCCACCGGCCTGTCCTACCCCGACCTCGTCGACGAGCTCGTGCGCCTGGCCCTGGAGCGCCACGAGCACCGCAGCCGCTTCTCCACCAAGCGCTGACGCACGG
>DASRJN010000186.1:0-4649 GCA_035649455.1 Acidimicrobiales bacterium | reverse complement strand
CCGGGGTCGCTGGGCCAGGGCATGCCGGGCTTGGAGACCAGCAGCGACGTGAGGCCGTGGACCCGGGCCCAGAAGCCCAGCGACAGGCGGAAGGCGTCGTCGTACTCGGGGCGGAAGCGGCCGGCGTCGATGCAGGCCTGCACGCGTTCCATCAGGTAGTCGAACGCCGCCGAGTCGGCCAGGGCCTGGCCCTGGAACTCCTCGGGGGCCACGTCGGGTCGGGTCATGAACATGATCCGGTACGGCTCGGGATTGGCGACGCCGAAGTCGATGTAGGCCCGGCCCAGCGCGGCCAGCCGGTCCACCGGGTCCTCGACGTCGCCCGTGGCCCGCATGATGTAGTCCTCGAGGGCGGCGAAGTGGCGGGCGCACACCTCGAAGATCAGCGTGGTCTTGTCGGCGAAGTGCCGGTAGATCGACGGGGGCGTCACCCCCACGGCCTCGGCCACGGCCCGGATGGACACCGCCTGCGCCGATCCCGTCTCCAGCAGCATGCGCTCGGTGGCGGCCAGGATCTCGGCGCGGAGCTGCCGCCCCTCGCCCTTGGGCAGGCGGGGGCGGCGTCCGGTGGCGGTGGGCGACGGGGTCATCGGTGGCTCAGGTCTCCGGCCATGCCCTCAGGATCGCGCCCCTGGCCGTTCCTGTCCGGCCCGGCGGCCCCGACCAGCGTCGCGGCGGGGGCGGGCGTCACGTCGCCCTCGTCGTCCTCGTCGCCCTCGTCGTCCAACGAGATGGTCTCGCTGATGCCCCAGCGCTCGTAGAAGCGGCGGAGCGGGCCGGGCGCCCACCAGTTCCAGTCGCCCGCCAGCCGCATGAAGGCGGGGACGAGCGTGCTGCGGATGAGGAAGGCGTCCACGAGCACGGCCAGCGTCAGGCCGAGGCCGAACAGCTTGATGAAGCTCACCCGGCCGAGGGCGAACGACACGAACACCACTGCGATCAGCACGGCAAGCGCCGTCACGATGCGGCCGGTGCGCTCCAGGCCCACGGCCACGGCCGTCTCGTTGTCGGCGCCGTGGTCGTGCTCCTCCTTGATGCGGGACAGGAGGAAGACCTCGTAGTCCATCGACAGCCCGAAGGCGACGCAGAACATGAGGATGGGCATGGCGGCGGCCAGCCCGCCGGTGGCGGTGAAGTTCAGCGCGCCCGACAGGTGCCCCTCCTGGAAGATCCACACCATGGCGCCGAACGTGGCCGACAGGCTGAGCAGGTTCAGCACGATGGCCTTGGCCGGGATGATGACGCTGCCGAACATCATGAACAGCAGCACAGCGGTGATCACCGCGATGATCCCGATGGCGAGGGGCAGGCGGGCGAACAGCGAGGCGTTGAGGTCCACGAGCCCGGCTGACTGGCCCGTGACCAGCACGGGATAGGGCGAGTCGGTGTCCCGCACGGCGTGGACCAGGTCCTCGCCCTCGGGGGAGTAGGGCTCGACCGACGGCACCACCGACAGGTAGCTGCCGTAGCCGGCGGCGGTGAAGCCCGCGTAGCGCGGGGCGCTGTCGGGGCCCAGCACCAGCTGGCCCGGCTCGCAGCCGAACTCGGCGGCCACGCCCTCGCCGCAGTAGGTGCCGGTGGCGGCGTCGACCCGGGAGACGCCGGGCAGGCGGGCCAGGGACACCGCGTAGGCGTCGATCTCGGCCGTGGTGACGTTGGTCGTCTCATCGGCGGGGACGACCGACAGGGCGCCGGCCTCCTCGGAGGAGAACTCCTCGCGCACCACGTCGCCCACGACCCGGCCGTCCGCGCCCGGAGGCAGGACCCGGTCGTCGGGCTGGGTCAGGCGCAGCCCCAGGAAGGGGGCGCCCAGCACCAGCAGCACGGCCACGGCGCCGGTGGCGACGAGGACCGGTCGCCGCATGACGAAGCGGGCGATGCGGTGCCACACTCCCTGCTCGGGCGGGACCAGCGAGCGTCGCCACAGCGTCAGCGCGTTCACCCGGTGGCCGAGCAGCGCCAGGATCGCGGGCAGGACCACCAGCGAGAACAGGCCGGCCAGCAGGGCGACCGCCACGCCGGCGTAGGCGAAGCTGCGCAGGAAGGCGAGCGGGAACACCAGCGTGGCGCACAGCGAGGCGGCCACGGTCAGGGCGCTGAAGGCCACCGTGCGCCCGGCGGTGCGAACGGTCCGCACGGCGGCCGGCCGAGGCTCATGGCCGGCCCGGAGCTCCTCCCGGAAGCGGGACACGACGAACAGGCTGTAGTCGATGGCCAGCCCCAGCCCCAGGGCGGTGGTCAGGTTGAGGGCGTAGATCGACACGTCGGTGACGCCCGAGAGCAGCTGCAGCACGAGGAACGTGCCGAAGATGGTCATGATCCCGACCAGCAGCGGCAGGCTGGCGGCCACCACGCTGCCGAAGATCAGCACCAGCAGGATCAGCGTGATGGGCAGGGCGATCATCTCGGCCTTGAGCAGGTCCTCCTCGATGGTGTTGCCGACCTCGTGGAACACCTGGGCGAACCCGCCGACCTCGACCTGCAGCGCGTCGCCGTCACCGCGGTGCTGGAGGCGGGGCGCCAGCTCCTCGATGCGCGCCTCGACCTGGTCGTCGTCACCCTCGATGCGGGCGATGACGAGAGCGCGGCTGGCGTCGTCGTTGCGCAACGGCGGGGCGTTGCCCTCGGACCAGTAGGACACGACGTCGGTCACGCCGGGCTCGGCCGCCAGCTCACCGGTGAGGGCCAGCCCGGCCTCGGTGGCCACGGGCGAGTCGATGTCACCGTTGGCGGCAGTGGCCAGCAGCACCACGTTGGGCACGCCGGTGTCGAACTGATCGGCCAGGACGTCCTCGGCCCGGGCCGACTCGGTGGACGGGTCGTCGAAGCCTCCGGAGGTGAGGCTGTCGGCCACGCCACCGCCGAGGGCGCCGGCCAGTGCCACGAACAGCACGGCGACGACGATCACGAGGCGGGAGCGGCGGGTGGCCAGGTTCGCGAGGCGCGTCAGCATGAGGGGGAGCCTCCAGCGGGAAGTTAACGCGGTTACGTTATCGGTGATATCTGACTCCCGGACCAGGGCCGATGTCCAGATGACGTCAGTCACACGGTGGGTTCGCTTGCCGTCGACTTGACCGGTGGGTCAATCTTCCGGCGTGCCTGAGGTCGTCACGTACCCCGGGGCCCGCGCCCCCGACCGAACCCGCACCGTCATGTCGCACGGCATCCGCATCGCGGTCCACGAGTGGGGCGAGGCCGACGCCCCGCCCATCGCCGTGGCGCACGGCGGGTTCGACTTCGCCCGCACCTACAGCCGCTTCGCGCCGGTGCTGGCCGACGCCGGCTGGCGGGTCGTGGCCTGGGACCAGCGGGGCCACGGCGACTCGGACCATGCGTCCCTGTACTCGTGGGACGCCGACCTGCGTGACGCGCTGGCCGTGGTCGACTCGATCACCGACGCCCCGTTGCCGGTGATGGGCCACTCCAAGGGTGCGGGCGTGATGATGCAGTTCGTGGCCGCGTTGCCCCACCGGGCCCGCGCGCTGGTCAGCCTCGACGGCATCGCCACCCGGCGCTCGATGCCCGACGTGCCCGACCACGAGCGCACCAAGCTGCTGGCCGGCGAGCTGGCCGGCTGGCTCGACTTCCGCCGGAGCGTCGTCGACCGGCAGCGCCGGCCCGACACGCTCGACGGCCTGGCCGCCCGGCGGGCCCGCATGAACCCCCGCCTGTCCAAGGAGTGGCTGCGCTACCTCGTGTCCGTCGGGGCCCGCGAGGACCCCGACGGCTGGCGCTGGAAGATCGACCCCGCGCTGCGGATGGGCGGCTTCGGTCCCTGGCGCCCGGAGTGGGGCTTGTCCCGGCTCCCCGGCCTGGGATCGCCCATGCTCGCGGTGATGGGCCTGCAGCCCGAGATGATGGGCTGGGGCAGCCGCCCCGAGGAGGTCGAGGAGTGGCTCCCGCCCGGCAGCCGCCTCGTCGTCCTGGACGACGCCGGCCACTTCGTCCACATCGAACAGCCCGATCGGGTCGCCAAGTTCGTCCTCCAGTTCCTGGATGACCTGCCGTGAGCGCGGCCTCGATGCCCGAGGAGACCGCGCCCGTGGTCAGGCTCCGCAACAGCCGGATCGACCTGGCCCTGCATCGCCTGCGGGACGGCAAGGGCCGGCCCCTGCTGCTGTTGCACGGCCTCGGCGAGCGCACGGCCGATGCGGTGCCGCCGCATCTGGTCGCCTGGCCCGGACCGGTGTGGGGCCTGGACTTCACCGGCCACGGCGCCTCCAGCCTCCCTGTCGGCGGCGGCTACTACTGCGAGGTGCTGATGTCCGATGCCGACGCCGCGCTGGCCCACCTCGGGCGGGTCACCGTGTACGGGCGCGGGCTCGGCGCCTACGTCGGCCTGCTGGTGGCCGGCGCCCGGCCCGAGCTGGTGCGGGGCGCCATCCTCGACGACGGGCCCGGCCTGTCCGGCGGCGGCGCCCTGCCCCCCACGCCCTATGTGCTGCGCGAGCCCTTGCCGGTCACCGGCACGCCCGACCCGTACGCGCTGCTCGAACTGGCCCAGGACGTGCGCCCGCCCGACTACGCCACCACCTACGCCCGCCAGGCCACCACCCTGTCGGGCCTCGACACCGCCCTGGCGGTCTGCGCCGTGGTGCGCCCACCCTGGCTGGCGGCGGTCGCCGCCGAGCCCGGGGTCCGCCAGGTCA
>DASRJN010000185.1:0-19621 GCA_035649455.1 Acidimicrobiales bacterium | reverse complement strand
TGCTCCACCACTGCGTTGACCTCGGCCGAGCTGGGCCAGATGTCCCGCAGGTACACGGGCCGGCCGTCCTCGGCGGTGCCCAGCGGCTCGGTGGTGAGGTCGAGGTCCATCGTCCCGGCCAGGGCGTAAGCCACCACCAGCGGCGGTGAGGCCAGGTAGTTCATGCGCACGTCGGGGTTGATCCGGCCCTCGAAGTTGCGGTTGCCGGACAGCACCGACACCAGCGCGAGCCCGTGGTCCTCGGCGGCCAGCGCGATGGGCGGCGGGAGCGGGCCCGAGTTGCCGATGCAGGTGGTGCAGCCGAAGCCGACGACGTCGAAGCCCAGCTTGGCCAGGTCGGAGAGCAGCCCGGCCCGGTCGAGGTAGTCGACCACCACCTTGGACCCGGGGGCCAGCGACGTCTTGACCCACGGCCGCCGGGTGAGCCCCCGCTCCACCGCGTTGCGGGCGACCAGGCCTGCGCCCACCATCACCTGCGGGTTCGAGGTGTTGGTGCAGCTGGTGATGGCGGCGATGGCGACGTGGCCGTGGTCGAGGGTGACCTCCTCCTCCTGGTCCAGGCCGGAGGTGGCGTCGAGCCGGACCGGGACCTGCTGGTGGGGCCGGGCCGCGGCGGCCGGGGCGATGGGATCGGCGGCCGGCACCGGGGAGGTGTGGTCGGCGCCGTTGCGGATGGCCGACGGCGGGTCGCTGGCCGGGAAGGACTGCGCGTCGGCCTCGTCGTAGGCGTGGCCGATCACCACCGGCGTGGCCGAGGCGGGCGGCGCGTTGCCCGCGCCCTCGGGCAGCGAGTCGGCCAGGGCGACGGCGAAGCGCTCCTTGGCCTCTCGCAGCAGCACCCGGTCCTGGGGACGGGCGGGCCCGGCGATGGCGGGCTCGACGGTGGACAGGTCCAGCTCCAGCGTCTCGGTGAAGCTGGGCTCGCCCGCGGGGTCGTACCACAGGCCCTGCTCCTTGGCGTAGGCCTCGACCAGCGCCACGAGGGAGTCGGGCCGGCCGGTGAAGCGCAGGTACCGCAGGGTCTCGCCGTCGATGGGGAAGATCGTGATGGTGGAGCCGTACTCCGGCGACATGTTGCCGATGGTGGCCCGGTTCTCCAGGGGCACGTTGGCCACGCCCGGCCCGTAGAACTCGACGAACCGGCCCACCACCCCGTGCGCCCGCAGCATGTTGGTCACGGTCAGGACCAGATCGGTGGCGGTGGTGCCCTCGGGCAGCTCGCCCCCGAGCTTGAACCCCACCACCTCGGGGATCAGCATCGAGATGGGCTGGCCCAGCAGCGCGGCCTCGGCCTCGATGCCGCCCACGCCC
Source organism: Acidimicrobiales bacterium (assembly GCA_035649455.1). Taxonomy (GTDB): domain Bacteria; phylum Actinomycetota; class Acidimicrobiia; order Acidimicrobiales; family VFJN01; genus ZC4RG19. Next base: position 18,310 of record DASRJN010000185.1, on the reverse strand, counting down.
CAGCCCACCACCCCGAGCCCGTTGACCATGGGCGTGTGGGAATCGGTGCCCACCAGCGTGTCCGGGAAGGCCACGCCGTCGCGGCTGGCGATCACGGTGGCCAGGTACTCGAGGTTGACCTGGTGGCAGATGCCGGTGGCCGGGGGCACCACCCGGAACTGCCCGAAGGCCTGCTGGCCCCAGCGGAGGAACTGGTAGCGCTCGACGTTGCGCTGGTACTCCAGCTCGGCGTTCCGGGCCAGCGCCTCGGGCCGGCCGAACACGTCGACCTGCACCGAGTGGTCGATGACGAGATCGGCGGGGATGAGCGGGTCGAGCTCCTGGGGGTCGCGGCCGCGCCCGGCCACCGCGTCCCGGAGGGCCGCGAGGTCGACCACCGCGGGCACGCCGGTGAAGTCCTGCATCAGCACCCGGACCGGGGAGAAGCTGATCTCCCGGTCGCCCGCCGCGTCGTCGTGATCGTGCCCGCCCGACCAGCGGGCCAGCGCGGCGACGTCGTCCTCGCCGACCGAGGTCCCGTCCTGGTGGCGGAGCAGGTTCTCCAGCAGCACCTTGAGCGAGTAGGGCAGCCGGGAGACGCCGAAGTCGTCCTCCAGGGCGCTGAGCCGGTGGACCTCGTAGCGGTCGTCACCGACCTCGAGCGTGCCGCGGGCGTCGAACGTGGCCATGTCGTGACCTCCGGAGAGACGACTTCCCGCACCGTAGCGAGCTAGTCGGTGTTTCCGGGGACCAACGAGCTGGTCCGGTGTTCCTGCGGCTGTGCTTGCCCCACGGGCCCCGGTTCGGTAGGCCTGGCGGCGTGACCGAGCTCACGGGTACGGCCAGGCTCGTACGGGCGATCCTCCGGCGCGACCGAGTGCGGATCGCGGTGTGGACGCTGTCGATCGCGGGGCTGGTGGCCGTGACCGCCGCCAGCGTCAAAGGCCTGTTCCCGACCCAGGCCGACCTCGACAGGGCGGCGGCCGCCGAGACCAGCGCGGCGGCCATCGTGCTGAACGGCCCTCCCTACGGGCTCGACACCGTCGGCGGCCAGGTCGCGTACCAGGTCGGGGTGTGGGGCATGGTGGCCGTCGCCCTGATGACCATGTTCATGTACACGCGGAACACCCGCGCCGAGGAGGAGAGCGGGCGCCTCGAGCTGGTGCGGGCCACGGTGGTCGGGCGGCACGCGCAGTCGACCGCGGCGCTGATCGTCGTCGGGGGGATCAACCTGCTCGTCGGGATGGCGGTGGCCCTGGCCAACATCGCCTACGGCCTCCCGGTCGGCGGCTCGGTGGTGTTCGGCGCGGGCTTCACGGTGTTGGGCCTGATCTTCTGCGGCGTCACCGCCATCACGACCCAGGTGAGCGACAACACGAGGGTGGCCAACGGGCTCGCCGGCATCGTCCTGGGCCTGGCTTTCGCATTCCGGGCCATCGGCGACGTGAACGACGGCACCTTGTCCTGGCTGTCGCCCATCGGGCTGGTGCAGAAGTCCCGGCCCTACGCCGGCGACGTCTGGTGGCCGCTCGCCATCGGGCTCGTCCTCGCCGGGGTGCTGACCGTGGTGGGCGGGATCCTGGCCTCCCACCGGGACGTGGGCGCGGGCCTGACGCAGCCGCGGCCGGGCCCCGCCACCGCCGGCCGCGCCCTGGCCACCCCGTTCGGCCTCGCGCTGCGGCTGCAGCGCGGCAGCCTGATCTCGTGGGCCATCGGCCTGTTCGCCACCGGCGTGGCGTACGGCTCGATCATCGACCAGCTCGACAGCCTGCTCGCGGACAACGACACCGCCAAGGAGCTGATCGCCCAGGCGGGCGGGGTCAGCATCACCGACTCGTACCTGTCGACCACGCTGCAGGTCGTCGCCCTCATCGCCACCGGTTACGCCCTGCAGTCGGCGCTTCGGTTGCGCACCGAGGAGAACGCCGGGCGGGTGGAGTCACTGCTGGCCACCCCGACTTCGCGCGAGCGCTGGGTCACGAGCCACACGGCCATGTCGTTCGTGGGCGCGGCGCTCGTACTGCTGGCCGGGGGGCTGGGCACGGGCCTGACCGTCGCCCTCATCACCGGCGACTGGGGCGAGCTGCCGCGCTTGGTGGGTGCCTCGCTGGTGTACGTGCCGGCGGTGTGGCTGCTGGCGGGGCTCGCGGTCGCACTGTTCGGACTGGCTCCCCGGGCCGCGTTGGCGGCGTGGGCCGGCATGGCCTTCTGCTTCGTGATCGGCATGTTCGGCGAGCTGCTCGACCTGCCGCGCTGGCTGACCGACCTCTCACCCTTCCAGCGCACCCCTCGCGTCCCCGCCGACAGCCTGACCCTCCTGCCGATGGTCACCATCGCCGCCGTGGCCGCCGCCCTGACCGCGGCGGGCATCGCCGGCTTCCGCCACCGAGACGTCGCCTGAGCGGCTAGACGGTCGGGTGGAGGCGGGCCCGGGCGCGGTTGAGGGCGGGGGCGAGGGTGGCGACCAGGGTGGCGGCGGCGAGGGCTTCGACCACCCAGCCGACGGGACGCTCGGTCTGGATGCGGTGGTGGAACTCGTCCACGCGGGCCGGGAACACCGACCGCCCGAAGAAGTGGAGCGCCGGCTTGTCCATGTCGATGAGGCAGGCACCGGCGATCCCGGCCGCCATCGGCACCCGGGCGGCCCGGGGCGAGGCGGCCAGTGCCGCGGCGCAGACCGCCAGCCCGATCGTCCCGTCGACCTTGGCGACCTCCAGGAACTGCTCCCAGTCGAGGCGATCGTCGCCCCAGTGCAGGGCCACATCCATCACCAGGTGCGACGCGACGCCGGCCACGAAGGCCGGGACCGGACGGCGCGCCACCAACCCGATCGCCGCCCCCGCGAGGGCGTGGTTGGTGATGAACACGCCCTAAGAGCCGGGCTCGCGCGCGCGGCTGGGCGCCACCCGCGGCGGTTCGTTGGGCATCTTCGGATACACCGGAGGCCAGGGAGCGTCCATGAGCCCGGCCGCCATGTCCCGCTCCGACATGGCCAGCAACGGCTCCAGCGAGTGGGGCGCATCGGCGATGCCGGCCCAGGGGTCGCCGTCGCGCTCGACCCGGCCGGGGACGCTGGCGACGGTCAGGTCGTCCGGGTGGACGTCGGCCAGCTCGTCCCAGGACAGCGGCGTCGACACCGGCGCCCCCACCCGCGCTCGCACCGACCAGGCGCCGAACACGGTCTTGTGCGGAGCGTTCTGGTTGTAGTCCACGAAGATGCGGGTGCCCCGCTCCTCCTTCCACCAGGCGGCGGTGATGAGGTCGGGGCGCCGCCGCTCCAGCTCCCGGGCCACCGCCACGGCCGCCGCCCGCACCCGGTACGCGTCCCAGCGCGGCTCGACCCGGACGTAGACGTGCAGGCCCCGGTTGCCGGTGGTCTTGGGGTAGCCGGTGATCCCGTGCTCGGCCAGCAGCTCGCGCAGCACGAAGGCGGCCTGCACGGCCTCGGCGAAGCCGGTGCCGGGCTGGGGATCGAGGTCCAGGCGCAGCTCGTCGCAATGGTCCTCGTCGGCGATGTCGGCCCGGAACGGCCACACGTGGAAGCCCAGGCAGCCGAGGTTGACGGCCCAGACCACATGGGCGATGTCGGCCGCCACCATGGCCCGGGACGGCGTGCCGTTGACCGTGCGCACCACGGTGGTGGCCAGCCAGTCCGGGGCGTTGTCCGGCACCCGCTTCTGGAAGAAGTTGGTGCCCTTGACCCCCGACGGGAAGCGCTGCATGAGCGTGGCCCGCCCGCCCATGGCCGCCATCACCGGGCCCTCGAGGGCCAGGTAGTACTGCACGAGGTCGAGCTTGGTCTCGCCTCGCTGGGGGAAGAACACCTTGCCGGGGCTGGTGATCTCCACTTCGCGGCCCGCGGCCTCGACCGTGGTGGCGTCACGCCGGGAAGGCATGGCGCCCACGGTACTCACGGTTCGCACCGGATCTACCTCCGGTAGATCACCAGCCGCGCAGGTCCACGTCCCACTCGGCGACGACCTCGTCTCCCTCGACGACCAGCATGCGCTCGTGCAGCGCTACCGTCGGATCGACGTGGGCGGGCAGGACGCGCACCCGGTCGCCGACCGCCACCGGACGTTCGGCCTTGGTGCCGAAGGTGATGTGCTCGTCGGACACGAACCAGCAGTCGCCCGCGTCGACCACGGTGGGGTCGCCATGGTCCATGCCCAGGGCCTTGAGCCCGGCGTCGAGCACCGCCCAGCCCTGGGGGTGGACCGAGATGACGCTGGTCCACAGGAACAGGGCCGAGCGGAACGCGGGGGCGTGGGGCAGGTACTCGGTGTCCATCAGGCAGTAGGACCCGGCCTGGATCTCGGTGGCCCACGGGTTGCAGTCGTAGGTGCCGGTCCCGCCGGCGGAGATCACGTCGCCCCCCACGGCCTCGTGGGCGGCGAGCAGCGTGGCCATCGACGCCTCCACCAGTCCCGCCTTGGTCTCGCCCGGCTCGCGCATGAGGTGGCCCTCGTAGCCCATCACGCCCCGCACCGCCATCCCCCGGGAGCGGGCCCGGCCCGCCAGCCGAGCGGCATCGGCCGGGTCGCAGCCGCACCGGGGCAGGCCCACGTTGACGTCGATCAGCACCTCACGCACGCCGCCGGCCGCGGCGGCGTCGACGGTCTGGTCCGAGTCGACGGCCACCGTCACCCGGGCGGAATCGGCCAGCGCCCCGAGGCGGGTGCAGTCGAGGACCTCGTTGGCCAGCAGCAGGTCGTCGCCCAGGCCGGCCGCCGCCATGCCCTCCATCTCCCGGACGGTGGCGCAGCAGAAGCCGCGATGGCCGGCCTCGGCCAGCCGCCGGGCGAGGGCCGTCGACTTGAACGCCTTGACGTGGGGCCGCAGCCGGGGCCCGGGCAGGGCCGCGGCCATCGTGGCCACGTTTTCGTCGAAGATGGGGAGATCGACCACCAGGGCCGGGGTGGGTACGTCGTCGAGTTTCACGCCCGGCGCACGTTACAGACCCATCCGGAATGGAGCCCGCTGCGAACACACTTACGTAACCCTTGCGTGCACCCCGGCCCGTCGGCTGTGCTGTCGGGGGCGACCTGTGGAGGACGAAGCGTGCCATCAGGAGACCAGCAGTCCGGGCGGCTGCCACGCATAGTGGCAGTGCTGGTAGCGACGACAGTGATCCTGAGCGGCGCGTCCGCCTCGGCGGCCGGGGCCCAGACGCCCCCGCAGACGCCCACCACGTCTGCCCAGCCGCAGGTCCAGCCGCCGGACACCAACACCTTCCCGATCCCCGCGCCCGTCGAGGTGTCCTTCACCGACAGCTGGCACGCCTGCCGCGACGGGTGCTCGCGCCAGCACAAGGGCAACGATCTGCTGGCCGACGAGGGTTCCCCGGTGGTGGCGGTCGAGTCGGGCACGATCGTCAAGGCCAGCAACGTGGACGAGGGCCTGGGCGGCATCACCGTGTGGCTCCGGGGCGACTCGGGCGTCAGCTACTACTACGCCCACAACTCCGAGAACCTGGTGGCCGTAGGTGACGTGGTCGACCGTGGCCAGGTGATCGCCCGGGTGGGCCGCACCGGCAACGCCCGCGACACGGCGGCGCACGTCCACTTCCAGATCAACCTGTGCGGCACGCTGTCGAGCGACGAGCCCTGCACGGTCGATCCCTACCCCTACCTGCAGCGCTGGTCCCAGGGCCTGGTGGGCGGGGGCGCCGACGGCGTGGCCTGGTACCAGCCGGGCACGGCCAACTGGGGCCGGCGAAGCGACTCGGGCTCCGAGCTCACCCCGGTCGCGTTCGGTCCCGCGGGCGCGCCCGACGTCCTGCCCCTGGCCGGCGACTGGAACGGCGACGGCCGCGACTCCGTGGGCCTGTACCAGCGGTCCGACGCCACCTTCCACCTGCTGGACGACCAGGGCGTCGAGATGGCGCCCGTCGCCTTCGGCACCCCCGGTCGCAGCGACGCGTGGCCCATCGCTGGCGACTTCGACGGCGACGGCCTCGACACCATCGGCCTCTACCAGCAGTCCGAAGCCACCTTCCAGGTTCTGGTGGACGGGGGCGTCCGCTCGGCCCCGTTCGCGCTGGGCACCGCCGGGCGGGCGGACGCGCTGCCGGTCGTGGGTGACTGGGACGGCGACGGCCTCGACTCCGTGGGCGTCTACCAGCAGGCCGACACCACGCTCCAGCTGGTCGACGACGAGGGCCAGCCCGTCGACCCCGCCACGGTCGCCATGCCGGTCGAGCGCCCCGAGGGCGCCACCGCCTACGACGCCTTCCCGGCGGCGGGCGACTGGGACGGCGACGGCCGCGACACCATCGGCATCCTGTGGCGCGAGGCCGACACCATGGAGCTGCCGGTGCCCAGCCTGGACGACCCGGCCGCCAGCCTGGCCGTGCCCACCGACGACGTCCCCGACATGCTGCCGGTCGCCGGGGACTGGAACGGCAACGACCTGGTCACCATCGAGGACCTGCGCCAGATCTTCGGTCCGCTGCCCGACGAGGCGAAGGTGATCGAGGGCCTGCCCGCCATCAACGCCGCCATGCTGCGGGCCGGCATCTTCACTCCCGCCCGCAAGGCCGCCTTCCTGGCGACGCTGCGCAACGAGAGCGGCTTCCGCTACGACGCCGTCGAGGTCGGCAACGAGCGCCCCTACCGGGGCCGGGGCCTGATCCAGCTGACCGGTGAGGGCAACTACCGGAACGCGGGGCAGTTCCTGCAGGTCGACCTGGTCGGCAACCCCGACCTGGCGGTCAACGGCCTGGTCAGCCCGGCCGTCGCCGCCTGGTACTGGACCGTGGCCCGCAACATCAACATGGCCGCCGACCAGCTCGACATGGCCGCGGTCAACATCGCCATCGGCTACGCCCCCAGCATGCGCCGGGACATGACCCGGTGCGGCGACTTCGTCGCCGGGCTCCGCTACTTCAGCGGCGGGACCATCCCCGAGGGCGTCAACTGCGCTCGTACCGACGCCTCCCGCCGCCTGGCGTTCTCGGCCATCGTGGCGCCGGCCACCGGAGGCCGGGTGCTGCCCGGCCTGCCCCAGGCGCCGTCGGCTCCGGCCGCCGGCACGGCGCCCGACCTGTCCTCGGTGCCGCCGGAGTGGACGCCCCCGACCACGAGCCCGGCCCCGGCGCCGGTCACGCCGACCACGCCGCCGCCGACCGCGCCGGGGACGACGCAGCCGCCCGGCACGACGCCGCCGCCCACGGATCCGGGCTCGACCACGCCGCCGACCGACGGCAGCACGTCGAGCACCACCGAACCGTCGACCACGTCCTCGACCCCGGAGCCGTCGGCCACGGAGCCGTCGACCACCGTGTCCTCGGACACGTCGAGCACGACGTCCACCAGCTCGACCACCTCGACCGTGGTGCCCGACTCGACGTCGTCCACCACCCTGTTCGAGAGCCAGTACAACTGAGCGTGCCGGCGGTGGGACTCGAACCCACACTGGACAGGACCTAAACCTGTTCTCTCTGCCAATTGGAGTACGCCGGCCGGCGGGTGAGCATAGGGGTGCGGCACCGGGCCCTGACGCCGCTACCCTCTGCGGCCGTGAGCCTGATTCTCCCGACCGCCCAGAGCACCTCGATCGTCAGCCCGACGCACGAGATCTTCAACCGGCTCCTTCGCGAGCGCATCATCTTCCTTGGCACCGAGGTGGACGACGACATCGCCAACGTGGTCTGCGCCCAGATGCTGCACCTGGCGGGCGACGAGTCCGATCAGGACGTGTGGCTCTACATCAACAGCCCGGGCGGGTCGGTGACGGCGGGCATGGCCATCTACGACACCATGCAGTTCATCGAGCCCGACGTGGCGACGGTGTGCATGGGCCTCGGCGCCTCGATGGGCCAGTTCCTGCTGTGCGCCGGAGCGAAGGGCAAGCGCTACGCCCTGCCCCACGCCCGCATCATGATGCACCAGCCCTCGGGCGGCATCCGGGGCCAGGCGGCGGACATCGCCATCCAGGCCGAGCAACTGCTGTACGTCAAGGAGCTGATGGCCGAGCGCATCGCCTTCCACACGGGCCAGGACGTCGAGCAGATCCGGGCCGACTCGGAGCGCGACCGCTGGTTCACGGCTGAGCAGGCCAAGGACTACGGCATCATCGACAACGTGATCGTCAAGCGCGGCGAGATGCTGTAGCGCGCTCGCGCAGCTCGCTGACCGCGTGCTCCAGGCCCTGGGGGTCGCGGAACAGCGCGGACCCGGCCACCAGCACATTCGCCCCGGCCCGGGCCGCACCGGCCACGGTGGCCGGGCCGATGCCGCCGTCGACCTCGACGTCACAGTGGTAGCCGCCCTCGTCGATCATGCGACGGACGCGGGCGATCTTGGGCTCCATGGTGGCGATGTAGTCCTGGCCGCCGAAGCCGGGATTGACGGTCATGACCAGCACCATGGCGCACACGTCGAGCACGTCCTCCACCGCGACGGCCGGGGTGGCGGGGTTGAGCGCCACCGCGGCCTTGGCGCCCGCTTCCCGGATGCGGCCCAGCGTGCGGTGCAGGTGGCGGGTGGCCTCGGCGTGCACGATCACCAGCTCGCAGCCCGCCTCCACGTAGCGGTCCAGCGAGGCGTCGGGGTCGTCGATCATGAGGTGGGCCTCGAACGGCACCGACACGTGGGGCCGGCAAGCGGCGATGACGTCGGGCCCGAACGTGAGGTTGGGCACGAAGCGGCCGTCCATCACGTCCCACTGGATGCGATCGACGCCCGCCTTCTCCAGCGCCACCACCTCGTCGCCCAGGCGGGAGAAGTCGGCGGGCAGGACGGAGGGTGCGATCTCGACGCCGGTCGTGCTCACCCCGTCATCCTAGGGTGGGCGGGTGCCGAGCCCCGACGACCTGCTGGCGGTCACCGCGCTGGCGGTGGGCGGGGAGGGCGTGGCCCGCGAGCCCTCGGGCCGGGTGGTCTTTGTCGAGGGCGCCCTGCCCGGTGAGCGGGTCCGGGTGGCGGTGACGGACGAGCGGCGCCACCACGCTCGGGCGGTGGTGCTCGAGGTGATCGAGCCGGCCCCGACCCGGGTGACCCCGCCCTGCCCCTTCGTGGCCGCGGGCTGCGGAGGCTGCGGCTGGCAACACGTCGACCCGGAGGCCCAGCGGGCCCTCAAGGGGTCCATGGTGGCTGAAGCCCTGGCCCGCCTCGGCGGCCTGCCCGACGCGGAGGTGGCGCCCGGCCCGGTCCTGCCGGCCACCGGCTACCGGACCACGCTGCGCGGCGTGGCGGACGCCACAGGCCGCTTCGCCCTGCGGCGCCACCACAGCCACGACCTCGTCCCGGTGCCCGCCTGCCTGGTGGCCCATCCCCGCCTGGCGGCGGTGGCGGCCGAGGGCCGCTTCCCCGCGGGAAGGGAGATCACCATCCGCGTCGGCGCCCGCACCGGCGATCGCATGGTGATCGTCGACGGCCCCGCCGGCGCGGTCGAGGTGCCGGACGGGGTGCGGGTGGTGACCGGGGACGAGCTGGCCGGGGGGCGGCGGGCGTGGTTGTTCGAGGTGGTGGCCGGGGTGCGGTTGCGGGTCTCGGCCCGGTCGTTCTTCCAGGCCGGCCCCGACGCGGCCGAAGCGCTGGTGGCGGCGGTGGGGCAAGCCCTCGGGCCGTCCGAGACACTGGCCGACCTCTACGCGGGCGTCGGCCTGTTCGCGGCCACCGTGGGGCGCGGGGCTCGGGTCGTGGCGGTCGAGGCGTCGGCCTCCGCCGCGGCCGACGCCCGGGTCAACCTCGCGGGAGGGGACGCCAAGGTCGTGCGCCGCGACGTGGCTCGCTGGCGCCCCCGGGCGGTCGAGGCCGCGGTGGCCGATCCTCCCCGGGCCGGCCTGGGGCGAGGGGGCTTGCGAGCGGTGGCGGCCACGCGAGCCTCCCGGGTCGTGCTGGTCAGCTGCGACGCCGGGGCCTTGGGCCGGGACGCCCGGTTGCTGGCCGAGGCGGGCTACGCCTGGACGGGGTCGACGCTGGTCGACGCCTTCCCGCACACGCCGCACGTCGAGGTGGTGTCGCGCTTCGAGCGCCGTGCACGTGTATCGGCGGCCACGGGCGCGGGCATGCCTGGGTAGGACCTCGTCCGGGGGCAAAGGAGCAGCACGGGCCCTGGCCCCCGGGCGCGGTCAGTCCGGGATCCGATAGGCCACGACCCCGCCGGGGAGGTCGGACTGCCCCCCGAAGAACCAGAAGCCATGGGGGACCAGCACCCAGCCATGCTCGACCCGGACCCCGGCGCCCATGTCGCTTCCCGGCTCGGCCGACCACAGCTCGCGCCCGCTCTCGGCGTCGAACGCCTGGAGCACGCCGGGCACCGAGGGCCGGTAGACCACGCCGTCCGCGTACGTGATCGACCCGAAGGTGGCCCCCACCAGGCGCTGCTCCCAGAGGGTGTCACCGGTGGCGGCATCCAGCGGCCGGCCGCCCCGTCGTCGTCGCCGGCACAGGCGGTGGCGGCCAGCAGGGTGACCGCACACCCACTCAGTGCGATGGTCTTCCTGGACCGGCGCATCGTCTTGTTACCCATCGGTCCGTAGCCTCGCGCATACGGAGCGGGGTGGGTGCGCGGGTTTCAGGTGGTGGACACGCGGGCGACGTGGCCCATGACCCGGTCGAGCGTGCCGTCCTCCAGGCAGCCGACCAGGCGCTTGCGCCCGTTGTCGCCGATGGCGGGGCTGATGGTGACCCGGAAGTCCTCGCCGGTGAACGCCGGGGCCGTGACCTCGCCGTCGACGGTCGCCGAGCAGACGGCCCACAGGGCTTGGGCTGCGGTCTCCTCGCCGCCGCGGTAGTCCCGCGTGGCCACGTCGAAGCTCACGATCGTGGTCGAGTCCTCGACGGTCGGATCTGGCCGGTTCTGGGTCAGCTCGGCCAGGCCCACGATGCCCAGGGCGGTGAGCCCGGCCAGGGCGATCACGCCGAGCGCCTTCACGCCGGCCTCCCCACCGGGCCCCGCAGCAGGTCGAGGGGCTGGTGCTCGGCGGTGACGAAGCCGTGGGCGGGGAGGTCCAGGCCGTCCAGGCGAGTGGCCAGGCCGCGCTCGGCCATCGGGCTCATGGTGGTCCGGGCCACCCGCTCCACCAGCCAGGCGAGGCCGGACATGAGCACGCCCGCCCCCATCAGCACGGGCACGAACACGTTCATGTGCTCGGGCCGGGACAGCCACGCGAAGCCGACCCGGGCCGAGGGCTGGGCCGCGTGGATGCGCTCCCGGCGCAACACGGCCGCGGGGGCCGGCCGGGAGGGCGCGGCCGCCTGGTCGTCGAGCCGGTGGCTGATCACCTTGAGCCGCTGGGACAGCAGCGACCCCATCACGGCCACCTCAGCGGCGATGAAGATGGCGGCCGACATGAGCGCCCGGTTCCACTCCCACCGGTACAGGTAGATGAAGGTGTAGGCACCCGACGCGGCCAGGGTGAGGCCGCCGAGGACAGTGCGCAGGAGACGGGCGGTCATCGTGTAGCTCCGATCGTGACGGGCCCGCCCGACAGGTCGACGACCCGGGAGGTGGGCAGGGCGATCACGGTGGCGGTGGTGACCCGCACCGTGCCGGTCGAGCCGTCCACCGCCAGCAGGTCGCCCTCCTGGTAGCGGGTGGTGGCACCGGCGTGGCCCACCACCGTGGGGACGCCGTGCTCGCGGGCCAGGATGGCCAGGTGGCTGAGCGGGCTGCCGGTCTCGGCCACGAGCCCGCCGAGTCGGGGGATGAGCGTGGCCAGCCGGGGGTCGAGGTGGGTCACCACCAGGACCGCGCCCCGCGGCGGGTCGCCGCCGAGGTGGGCCCGGCCGGCGCCCTCACCACCCCCGGCGCCGATCCCGTCACCGGTGGCCGGGGACGCGACCGCCACCGGACGCTGGTCGCGCGTGAGGCGGAACTGGGCGGGCAGGGGCTTGGGCGGGGAGGCCGAGGCGTTGGCACGGTCCGCCAGATCGATCGGAACGGCCCGCTGGAGGGCGGCGGTCCGCAGCTCGTCCAGGCCCAGCAGGCGCACCACCGGCTGGCCGGGCAGCACGCCCACGCACACCAGCCGGCACCCGAGCACCCAGGCGGCCCGCGCGGTCAGCTCCTGGACCCAGCGGGCCCGCAGGCGCAAGGCCTCCCGCACCACCGCGGCGTCGCCGTCCGGCCCGGGGGAGACCGGGCCGGACGGGGTCGGGACGGTGGCGGCGGCGATGCCGGCCAGGGGTGCGTCGGCGCCGATCCGGGGCGGGGTGAGGGCCAGCACCACGGGGTGGGTCTCGACCAGCTCGTCGTCCTCGACGTCCTCGGCCCGGGCCTCGGCCAGCGCCGACATGGCCAGCGAGGCCGCGGTCACGCTGTGGCCCGCGTCCGGGATCAGCATCCCGGCCAGCGCCTCGTAGCCGTGCAAGGCGCGCAGGGCGGTGCGGCCGTTGTCGAGGACCGCCAGCAACTCGGCGTTGGACAGGTCGTCGACGCGGGGGACCGCGGCCAGGTCGGCGTCGATCTGGGAGATCACGTCGCGGGCCAGCGTGGGCAGCGCCCGGGTCAGGCGCCCCGTGCGCCACGCGGCCCGCAAGCGGCGGGCCGGCGGCCGGGGGTCGAGGCGGGCCAGCCACCGATGGCGCACCGGTGCCACCCCCAGGTGGACCAGATCGGCCACCGCCCAACCGTCGATCGCCCGCACCACGGGGGAGCGCCGCAGGGCCCGGGGCGAGGCGGTGCCGGTGATCAGCAACGCCTGCTCCAGGCCCTCGGCCAGCGGCGCCAGCCAGACGTCGGCCTCGAGCCGGGAGAGGGGCTCGGGGAACGTCTCGGCCAGTGGTCCGGTCCCCAGCAGGTGGCCGGTGGGCGTGCCCACGGAGGTGGTGATGGGTCGGCTCTGCAGCAGCCACAGGTGCCCGTCGTGGTCGATGGCCCACTCGACGTCTTGCGGCCCGCCGAACGCGGCCGCGGCCCGCCGAGCGAGGCCGGCCAGCGCCCGCAGGTGGCGACGGGGGAGCGCCGGCGTGTCGCCACCCTGGTCGTCGAGCAGGCGACCGCGGGGGGAGAGCGCGGCCGTCCACCCGGCGACCCGGCCGCTGACCAGGGCATCGGGCCCGCCCTCGACGGCGGACACCACCAGGCGGTCGCGCCGGCCGGTGACCGGGTCGGCGCCGAACAGGACACCGCCCCACCGGGGCCGGAGCTGCGGCTGGAGAAGCACGGCCATGCGGGCGCCGGGCACGGCTGCCCGGGAGCCGGAGGCCAGCACCTCGTCCACCGCGGTGGTGAACTCGCCCCAGGTGGTGACGTCGAGCACCGAGGTGAACACCCCGGCCATGGACGACGAGCCGCCGTCCTCGTTGGTGGAAGACGAGCGCACCACCAGGGCGTCCCGGCCGGCGCCGAGCTGCTCCCACGCGGTGCGGGCCGGGCTGGGCCGATCCTGGCGCGACGGGTGGGACCAGCCGCGGTGGTTCCAGGCGGTGGTCAGCACCAGGCCGGCCAGCACGGGGAGGCCGGCGGCCCGGGCGCGGGCCAGGTTGGCGGCTTTGGCGCCGACGAGCGAGCCGTCAGTCGCACCGGGATCGGCGAGATCGATCAGGTCAGCACGTCGGAGAGCGGTGGGGGTCGTCTCCATGGCGCCACACTGCGCGCCACCCCTTGCATGTCGGTTGTATGACGCTTGCAGCGGGTTGCCGGCCCGCTTGCGAGCTCAGCCGAGGGCAGCTCGCAAGCGCTTGTTGACCGAGAGCAGCGCCCATCCGACCAGGATCATGAGGATGCCCATGCCGAAGGCGAAGAACGCCACACCGAAGGACACCACCGACGTATAGAGCGAAGCCCGCAGGAACGAGGCGGTCATGACCGTGTCGCGCCGAGGGTCGTCCTGGTCCAGCTGGGCGTAGGTGAGGCCGTCGCTCTCCGCCAAGGCGTGCTTGTTGATCACCCGGGCCTGCTCGTAGGCGGTGAAGGGGCCGTCCACCGGGTCGCCGGCGAAGCGGTCGGCGTCGTCGGACACCGTGATCTGCTCGTCGCTCAGCTGGTCCCTGACCACATACCAGGTGAAGCCACCGGCCACCATCAGGATGAGGCCGCCGAGGATGACCAGCAGGCCCAGGATGCGGAGCGGGCCGGTCCCGGTCTTCGCCCTGGTGTGCTGGGGGGAGCCGGCGACCTCCGCGGCAGCCGGCTCGCCGGCGACGCGGGGCGGAGCCTCGGGCTGGACCGCGTCAGGCTCGGCGGTCGTGGGGTCGACGGTCACAGGCTCGGCAGCTGCGGTCTCGGCGGCCGCGGTCTCGGCGGCTGCGGTCTCGGCGGCTGCGGGCTCTGCGGCCTGGGACTCCGCGGGCGCGGCTTCGGCGGCTGCGGGCTCGGCGGTGCCGGGCTCGGCGCCGGTCTGGGCTCCTGCGGGCTCGGCCGCGGCGGGCCGACCGGCCTCGGGCCCGGGGGACCCTTCGGACGGGGCGTCGGGCGTGGCTCCGGCGGACTCGCCGGACGGCTCGTCGCCGGACGAATCCTCGCCGTGGGTGGTGGGGCTCGACATGACTTCGACGCTCCTTCCGGGACGCCGTGCGGCATCTCGGGGTGAAGCTTTCCGACCCCGCAGCGTGCAATCAAGCACCAAGTCCATGAATTTCAGTGCTCGTAGACCGCGAGGTCGACCGCTTTCATCGACACCCAGACCTCGGCGCCCGGCGTCAGGTCGAGATCGGCAACCGCCGCGGGGGTGACCTCGGCCACCAGTGGGACCGGACCGGCCAGCTGGAGGCGGACCCGATCGTGATCGGCGGCCAGGTCGGCCACCGTCGCGGGCCAGGTGTTGCGGGCGCTCGAGTCGGGCTGGTCTCGGTGGACGGTGACGGCCTGGGGCCGGACGGCCACCGCCACCTCGGGCCCGGGGACCGGGTCGGCCACCACCAGCTCGGCCCCGCCCGCCAGCCGGACCGTGCGCTCGCCCGCGGCAGTGCCCGACAGCAGGTTCACGCCCACCAGCTCGGCCACATACGGCGAGCCGGGCCGGCGGGCCACCTCGGCGGGCGTGCCCTGCTGGGTGACCCGGCCGCCCTCCAGCACCACCATGCGATCGGCGAGCACAAGGGCGTCGACCGGGTCGTGGGTCACGAGCAGCCGAGCGCCGTGGAAGCCGGCCAGATGGCGACGCAGCTCGGCCCGGATGTGCAGCTTGGCCCCGGCGTCGAGGGCGGCCAGGGGCTCGTCGAGCAGCAGCACGCGGGGCTCTATGGCGAGAGCCCGGGCCAGCGCCACCCGCTGGGACTGGCCGCCCGACAGCTCCCGCGGCTTGGCCCGGGCCAGGGCGGCCATCCCCACCCGGTCGAGCACCGCGTGCGCCTCGGCCCGGGCCGCGGCCCGGCTGCGGCCCCGGGCGCGCAGGCCGAAGGCCACGTTGTCGACCACGGTCATCCGGGGGAACAGCAGGTAGTCCTGGAACATCACGCCGATCGGCCGGTCGTTGGTGGCGACGAAGATCCCGGCCTCGGGGTCGTCGAGCACGTCGCGGTCCACCGTGACCCGCCCGGCGTCGATGGGCTGGAGGCCGGCCACCGCCCGCAGCAGGGTGGTCTTGCCTGCGCCGTTGGGGCCGAGCAGGGCCACGACCTCGCCGTCGCCCACCTCGATGGCGGCGACCAGGTCGAGCTCTCCCAGCCGTAGCCGGACGTCCGCGCTCAGCACCGGCCTAGACCGCCAGCCAGCGGTCCCGCAGCGGAACCAGCACGGCCAGCGACACGGCTATGAGGACCAGCGAGAGGGCGATGGCCGCGTCCCGGTCGCTCTGGAGGGCGAGGAACACGGCCAGCGGCATGGTCTCGGTGCGGCCGGCCAGGCTGCCGGCGAAGGTCACGGTGGCGCCGAACTCGCCCAGCGCCCGGGCCCAGCACAGGACGGCGCCGGCCGCCAGCGACGGCGCCACCATGGGCAGGGTCACCCGGCGGAACACCATCCAGCGGCCCGCGCCGAGGGTGGCGGCCGCGTCCTCCAGCCGCCGGTCGGCCGACCGCAGCCCGGCCTCGACCGTCACCACCAGGAACGGCAGGGCCACGAAGGTGTTGGCCGCGATCACGCCCCAGATGGTGAACGGCAGCTGGAAGCCGGTGTGGTCGAACACCGGGCCGCCGAACAGGCCCCGCCGGCCGAAGGCGAACAGCAGCGCGGCGCCTCCCACCACCGGTGGCAGCACCATGGGCAGGATCACGAGCGCCCGCAGCAGCGAGCGACCGGGGAACTCGGTGCGGGCCAGGACCCACGCCAGCGGCACGCCGAACAGCAGGGACAGGCCCATGGCGCTGAAGGCGCTGGTCAGCGAGAGGCGCAGCGCCTGGGTCACGATCGGATCGCGCAGGCGATCGGACAGCGACGACCACGGCACCCGCTGCAACAGGGCGATGAAGGGGACGACCAGGAAGGCGACGGCCAGCGCGGCCAAGGGCAGGACCACGAGGGGCGGGCGTGCCCCCGGCCGAACCCTTGACCGCCGCCGGTGTGTCGTCATCCAGACATGAAACCGTACGACTCCAGGATGCTCTGGCCCTCGTCCGACAGCACGAACTCGACGAACGCCGAGGCCAGCTCGGCGTTGCCCGAGGCCGACAGCGCGGCCAGCGGGTACGAGGCGATGACGTTGAACTCGTCGGGGACCTCGATGCCTTCGACGGCGTCGCCCGACGAGAGCACGTCGGTGTGGTACACGAGCCCGGCGTCGAGGTCGCCCGCCTCGACCTTGGTCAGCAGGCTGCGCACATCGGGCTCGTCGGTGTCCTGAGCCGGCGTGACGCCCGCGTTGGCCAGGGCCTCCCGGCCGAACTGGCCACAGGGGACCTCCTCGGCACACAGCCCGATGTTCAGGTCCGCGTTGCCGAAGTCGTCGAGCCCGTCCACGTTGCCGGGGTTCCCGGCGGGCACCGCGATCTCCAGCTCGTTCTTGACGAAGACCTGGGGCTCGCCCTCCACCGCATCGGCGTCGACCAGCTGGTCCATGTTGGACGTGTTGGCCGAGGCGAACACGTCGGCAGGGGCGCCGGCGAGGATCTGCTCGCGCAGCGCGGACGAGGCACCGAAGTTCAGCTCGACGGTGGTGCCAGGGTTCTCCTCCTCGAAGCGGTCGGCCATCTCGCCGAAGGCGTCGGTGAGCGAGGCGGCGGCGAACACGGTGATCGAGCCGGTGGGCCCCTCGGCCTCGGTGGACTCGGTGGCGGTCGCGGCGCTGTCATCGTCGTCGTCGCCCCCGCAGGCCGCCGCGGCCAGGATCAGCAGCGCGCACACGCCCCAGCGCAGGCGATGGCTGGTCGACATGTCCGTCCCCCTTGAGTCCGACTAGAAGCACTGATACTAGGCGCGCGCGGTGAGAGGATGCCGCGGTATGGATCGCAGGGACACGCTCTCGCTGAACGAGTGGGCGGTGCTGGCGGCCCTCGCCGAGCGTGCCCGGCACGGCTACGACATCGCGGCCGAGCTGGCCCCGGACACCGACCTGGGCGCGGTGTGGCGGGTGCCGCGCCAGCTGGTCTACCGCGCGCTCGAACGACTGGCGGCGCTGGGCCTGGTCGAGGTCCGCCGCCAGGAGCCGGGGGAGGGCGGCCCACCCCGGCAGGTCTACGGGTCCACTCGGCGGGGGCGGGAGCGCCTGGCCCGCTGGCTACGTGAGCCGGTCGAGCACCTGCGCGACGTCCGCGGCGAGCTGCTGCTCAAGCTGGTGGTGGCGCAGCGCCTGCACGTGGACCCGACGCCGCTGGTGGAGGCGCAGCGGTCACGCTTCGCCGAGCCGCTGGCCGCGCTGGCGGTGCCGCCACCCCGCGACGATCCCGTCGCGCTGTGGCGGCACCACTCGGCCGCGGCCGTGGACGCTTTCCTCGCCGCCTATTCGGCGAAGTCTTCGGTCCCCGACACCAGGGCGTAGATCACCAGGATGTTGAGACCCAGCACGACCAGCGCCCACAACGGCGCCGGACCGAAGATCATGAACACCGACAGCGAAGCGCCGATGAACGCCCAGATGAGCCCCAGCATCTGCCCCAGCGGGTGGCGGGTGTAGATCAGGTACGAGGTGACGAGCTGCACGATGCCGAGGATGAGCCAGAACCAGCCCCACGCCGAGATGTCGACGCCGTAGAGCACCTCGGCGATCTTCTCGGTCTGGTCATCCTCGGCGATGGCGGCTATGCCGCTCAGGATGTTGTAGATGGCCACAATGCCCGCGATGATCGCGGCGAATGTGACCCATCCGCTGCGGATCTGGGGCGCTGGTCTCGATGACATGTCCACCTCCGGAAGGCGCCGCCCATGGGCGCCACAGTTCCGAGATCGTGGGTGCCCAGGACCCTGCAGGCATCACCCGGGCGGGGTGACGGGCGGTCAGTCGCCGTCCTGTCCCTGCCCGTTTCCCCCGTGATTGCCGGGCGGCGGGTCGGCGTGGCCCGGCGCC
>DASRJN010000184.1:0-2581 GCA_035649455.1 Acidimicrobiales bacterium | reverse complement strand
CGAGGTGGGCGAGCCGTCCGGCGGTGAGAACGTCGCGGGCCTCCGGGGTCAGCACGTTCATGGCGGCACACTACCGGCCTCCCCGTCGGCGATGCGATGGACCGTCGACGACCTTGGTCGACCTGGTCCCCGCAGTGGGGGATGCGAGCCCTGACTCACCCGGGGTGGAGGAAGTCGGCGATGAGCGCGGCCGAGTGCTCGGCCTCATCGAGCAGCAGCAGATGGCCGGCGCCGTGGACCAATTCGAGGCGTGAGGTCGGTATCCGGCGGGCGAGGATGCGGGCGTTGCGTGCGGGGACGATCGGGTCGCGGTCGCCGGCCAGCACGAGGGTGGGCGCGGCGATCCGCCCCAGCCACGGCAGGCTGGTCCATCCGGCGCCGGCGATGAGCTGGCTCGCGTAGCCCCAGAGGCTGGGGGGCCGGGCCCGACGGGCGTTGATCTGCGCTCGGAGCAGATCCTCCTTACCCGAGACCGTGGGCCCGTACAGCACGCCGGCGGTGAGGCGTAGGAAGGTCGGCGAGTAGTAGCGGAGCGGCGTGGCCAGAAGCGACATCGCGAGCGGGTTGCCGGGCACCCCGCCGAGCCCGCAGCTGGTGGAGGCCAGCACCAGCCGGTGCACCCGGTGCGGGTTGCCCAGCGCGAGCTCCTGGGCCACGGCGCCGCCCCAGGACACGCCGAGCACGTCGGCCGACGGATGGCCGAGGGCGTCGAGCAGGTGCGCGGCCTGGCGAGCGACCGCGGGCATGCGCTGCGGGACCAGGCGGGTGGGCGAGTGCCCGGTCCCGGAGGCGTCATAAGCGATCGTCTGGATGCTGCGAGCGTTGAGCGCCCGTTCGAGGGGATCCCACATCTCGATGTTCCCGCCGAGACCCATGACCAGCAGCAGCGGCGTGCCCTCGCCCCGGATCGAGACCCTGAGGAGGTGACCGTCGACGAGGACGAACGTCAGGAGCCGGCTCACGACGCTGACACGCCGGTCACAGGTGCACGTACCGGCCGGGCGCGGCCTCGACGGGTGCGTGGCGGCGGTTCCCCAGCCGGGCCGGGGCCCGGCGTTGATCGCCCGAGCGCTCGCCGAGCCACCGCAACCAGTCGTCCCACCAGGTTCCCTCGTGGGTGGTGGCGCCGGCGCGCCACTCGAGGGGATCGGCCGGCGGTGGCCCGGGCCGGGTGAGGAACCTCGACTTCCTGTTCCCCGGGGGGTTGACGATCGCCTGGATGTGGCCGCTCGATCCCAGCACGAACTCGCTGTCGCCTCCGAGGAGCTGCGTGGTCTGGTAGGCCGCCGTCCACGGGATGATGTGATCGGTGGCGCCCGCCACCACGTAGGTGTCGCACTTGACCTTGCCGAGGTCGATCGGGGTGCCCAGCACGTCGATCGAGCCCGGGACGGCGAGGCCGTTGGTGCCGAGCAGGTCGAGGAAATCCGAGTGCAGCCCGGCGGTGAGGTTGGTCGTGTCGGCGTTCCAGTAGAGGATGTCGAACGCGGGCGGGTTCTGCCCGAGCAGGTAGTTGTTGACCCAGTAGTTCCAGACGAGGTCGTTGGGTCGCAGCCAGGCGAACATCCGGCCGAGGTCGCGGCCGTCCAGCACGCCCTTGCGCTGCGAGCGAGCGCGGGCGGCTTCGATGGACGCCGCCGAGGTGAGGAGACCGACGGTGGACTCGCTGGAGAGGTCGAGGCCCGCGACCATGAACGTGGCCGAGTTGACGAGGGACTCGTCGGTGGCGGCGAGGTGGCCGAGCAGGCACGCCAGCGTGATGCCGCCGGCGCACATCCCGGCCACGTTGGCATCGCTCGATGCGCCGACGTCGCAGGCGATCTCGATCGCCTCCTGGCACGCGGAGACGTAGCGGGCGAGGTCCCAATCCCGCTGCGCCGGTGTCGGGTTGCGCCAGCTGATCGCGAAGTAGGGGATGCCGGCCGCGACGGTGTGCTCTACGAAACTGCGACCCGGGGCGAGATCGGAGATGTAGTACTTGTTGATCTGCGGGGGGATGACGACGAGCGGTCGCCTGAAGGTGCGGGAGCCGGCCGGTGCGTACTGGATGAGCTCGAACAGCTCGCCGCGGTGGATCACCTCGCCGGGCGTCAGGGCGAGGTTCTGGCCGACCTTGAATGGCCGGGTGTCGACCATCGACGGCATGCCCCCGTTGTGCCGGAGGTCGTGGCGGAGATGGCGCAGCCCCGCGACGAGGCTCTGGCCTCGTGTCTGCCACGCTTTGCCGAGCGCGCTCGGATTGCCCAGGAGCGTGTTGGTGGGGGCGGCCGCCTCGGTCACCAGCGATAGCGCCAGGCGTGCGCGCTCGCGGCTCTTGGGATCGAGGCCGACCTCGTCGACCAGCCGGAACAGCGCGTCGCGCTGGACGAGATACGCCTGCAGGAGGCGCCGGTAGAAGGGGTTGCTCGCCCAGGCCGGATCGACGAACCGCTTGTCCGATGGATCGGGGGCCACGTCGTCGCGGCCCCGCGCCACACCGAGGAGCTGGCGGGCGGTGTCGAGCCCGCCGCTGACGACGACGCCGGGCTCGAAGGCGACCCGGCCCAGGAGGCGGCCGAGCGCCGCCCCGACCTGGCGGCGG
>DASRJN010000183.1:0-3012 GCA_035649455.1 Acidimicrobiales bacterium | reverse complement strand
TGCACCGCCCGCGCCCCAAGCTGTGGGCAGCGCACAGATCGAAGAGCTCAAGCAGTTCGCCGACCTCAAGGACCAGGGCATCCTCACCGAGGAAGAGTTCGCCGCCAAGAAGGCACAGATACTGGGGCTCTGATCCCACCGGCCGGAGGCACGGTGCACAGCAACTGCCCCAGGCGGGCCATTCGTTGATCTCACCCACCGCGCCTTGCGACGTGCAAGGCCCGTCGGCCGAACAGCCTGCCGCGGAGTCCGACGCCACCGAGGAGGCGACCTCATCGCGACCTACTGGCTCGACGGGATCCCACCGACTCGTTCTGGATCGCCTTCCCGATCATGGCTCTCATCATTGTGACCGTGTCCCTGCTCGCCGCAGTGCCGTCCTCGCGCCCGTCGGCCCGCCGCCCTGATCGTGGAATCGCACCGCGAGCCGGCAGTTGGGCAATAGAGCACCCGTCAGCGCGTATGTTGTCGACCTAGTCCGCGAACACATCTCGGCTGTGCTGCACGAAGAAGGTGTGATCGTGGCCCTTGTTGGGATCTTCCGCGTTGTACTTCGCGCTCGTCGCCGATCCATCGGGGAGATGCTCTTCGGAGTAGATCGCACCCACAGGACAGACGTCGGGCTGGTAGCACGCAGTGCAGGACGTGCATTCTTCGAGGTTCACGTACAGGATGCTGTCTCCGAAGACCGCAATAGCGTCGGGATCCGCGGCGTGGATGGTCTCGATTGTCCCGCTGCCCGCTTCGTCCTCGGAGAACAGCACGTTCTGCTGCGGATCGAACTCATAGATGCACTGCACTGGGCAGACGTCTACGCAGGCACGATCCTTCACATCGATGCATGCCTCAGTGATGATCGCGAGACCAGCCATGGATCAGATCCTATGTTGGGTCGTCAGTACGTGACTCGCCGAGAACGCCACGGGAGGAGGGCGCGACGCGTGGCGCGGTCGCTCGGTGAGGACGGTGATGTCGGTCACTCTGCGCGGCGTGCTTGTACCGTGCCGGGCGATGGCGATCACGGATCGGCGGGACGCGCGTGTCGAGCGCACGGTGGCCAAGGTGCTCGATGCCGTACAGCGGTTGCTCAGGACCGAGGGCCTGGGGAGCGTGACGTTCGGTCGGGTGAGTAGGGAGACCGGGGTATCGCGCACAACGCTCTACCGGCACTGGTCGAACCCGTCGGAGCTGATCTCCGAGGCGTGGGGGAGGGTGGCGCCGTCGAACCGGGTGCCGCACACCGACGACCTGGCCGAGGACCTGGTCGGGCTGTTCGTGGCTGTGCGCGACGTGGTGGAGTCGGCGACGATGCGGCGCTCGCTGCCGGCGTTGTTGGTGGCAGCGCAGCGTGACCCCGTGATCTCGGGGCTGCACGCGGCGTTCGTGGCGGATCGGCGTGCGCCGATCGTCGAGCGGCTGGAGGTGGCCATCGCCGAGGGTCAGATCTCGCCGGACGCTGATGCCGGCCTCATGGTCGACCTGTTGTCGGGGCCGATCTTCTACCGCCAGCTGCTGCGCCGTGCCCGCACGTCGGACGCCGATGTTCGGGCGATCGTGTCGTCCGTGCTGGCCAGCGTGCGCGTCGGCCGCTGACGACCCGGGGGATCCACCGTCGCGTTGCAGCACACCGGTGTACTGTTTGGTCGAGAGGGGGACGACGGGATGGTGCGATCGACCGGGCGACGGCTGATGACGGTGGGCGCAGCGCTGGTGCTGGTGGCCGGCGCCTGCGGCGGGGACGATGACAGCGGGGATGACGATCGGCCTGCACAGCCAGCGGTTGGTGATGACGACGGCGCGACGGGTGCCGAGACCTCTGGTCCGGAGGTGCGGGTCGAGACGGTGGAGGTCGCGGCCGGGCCCGGGCCCGCCGATTACAACCGGGTGAGGGTCATCGAGCATGGCCCGGCCGAGGCCGAGAACGTGCTGGTGCTGGTGCCCGGCACGTCGGCGGGCGCCGCCTATTTCACTCCGGTCGCGCTCGACATGGTCGACGCGCTCGACGGTTGGCAGGTGTGGGCGGTCGACCGCCGCGAGAACCTGCTCGAAGACCACAGCACGTTGGAGGACCGGGTGGCCGGCGACGCCACCACGCAGGAGACTTTCGACTACTACCTCGGCTGGCTCGGCGACGACAGCATCACCGAGCACTTCGAGCCGGTAGGTGGCCCCGGCGGTGACCAGGCGTCAGCAGACTTCGCCCGCGACTGGGGCATGGCGGTCGCGATCGAGGACCTCCACGCCGTCATCGAGGAGGCGGCGCGCCTGGGCGGCCAGGTGGTGCTGGGCGGGCACTCGCTGGGCGGATCGATCACGGTGGCCTACGCCACGTGGGATTTCGACGGCCGCCCGGGTGCGGAGGACCTGGCGGGCATCGCGCTCATCGACGGGGGGAGCGGCGCGGGCCAGGCGCCCACGGTCGAGGAGGCGCAGGCCGAGCTCACCGAGCTGGAGACCGGCTCGGCGTTCAACGACATCGTCGGGTTGGGCCTGCCGTGGGCCGCGGGGGTGTTCAACGCGCTGGGAGCGACGGCCACTGTGGTCGAGCCCGACGCGCCGTCGATCGGCTACGCATCGCCGCTCATCCCGCAGAACCTCAAGCCACCGGTGACGCCCACCAACGCCGCCCAGTACGGCTACGCGCTCGACACCGACACCAGCCCCGACGGTCTCGAACTGGTCCAGATGCACATGGGTCGCCTGGCCGACAGCGGCGATCCCCGCGGCTGGGTCGACGACGAGTTGGTTCCGGTCGAGCGCGCCGCCCGCATGTTCTCGGGCCTGGTCGAGGGCACCGACGGCGACGAGAGCCTCGGCATCGACGGCACCGCCTGGTACCACCCGCGGCGCCTGTCGATCGACAGCGCCGCCGTCAACGGCGGAATCGAGAACCTGGCCCAGGAGCTGCTGGGCGTGCGGGCGATCCACGGCACCGAACTGGACCTACCGATCTACGCGCTGGAGACGACCTTCGGAGCGGGCCGGGTGCTGAACGGCGCCCGCCTGTTGGCC
>DASRJN010000182.1:0-6059 GCA_035649455.1 Acidimicrobiales bacterium | reverse complement strand
GCGCTGGCCCAGCGGGCCCGGGCGATGGGGCGGTGCCAGCCCTCCCACGCCTCGCGCCGCCGCTCGGCCAGCTGGCGGCCGGTGCCGGTCACCCGCACCTCCTTGCCGGGCGGGGCGGTGGTGGTGGTCACGAACAGGTGGCGGGCCAGGCGGGCGGACGGGGCGCCGCGCTCCTCGACGGCGCGCTCGACGCCCGGCCGCCAGCTGGAGGTGAGCACGGTGGGCGCCGCGAACAGGGCCAGCAGCACCAGCACCGGGTCGATGGCCGCCAGCAGCACGACCGTGATCCCCAGCCGCAGGATCCAGCCGCAGGTGGTGAACAGCGACAGGTACATGTGGTCGAGGACGAAGATCTGCTCGCGCAGCACCGACAGGCGGTCGAGGTAGTCGGGCCGCTCGTGGTGCTCGATGGTGGCCACCGATGCCTGGAGCCGGGCGACGTGCGCCTCCAGCGCCACGGTCACCTTGTCGCGGAACGTGCGCGAGACCCGGGTGCTGACGATGCGCAGGAACCAGGTGGCGGTGGCCGACAGGGCCAGTCCGGCCGCCGCCACGAGCAGCAGCGTGCGGTCGCCCTCGACGGCGCCCTTGCCCAGCAGGGCGATCCACAAGGCCAGCAGCGCGTCGGGCAGCGCCGCCAGCAGGGTGAGCCCGAACGAATAGATCAGCAGGCGCGGCTCGGACCGGTAGCCCAGCACGACCAGCCGCCACATCGACCCGATGGCCGAGGGGAGGGCTTCGTCCCGGGTCGCCTTGCCGTCAAGTGAGGACGTCATAGGTCACCCCCTCCTCGTCCTCCTCGCCGCCGTCGCCTTCGCCATCGAAGCGGCTGGCCTGCAGGTCGAACATGGTGCGGTAGCGGCCGCCCTGGGCCATCAGCTCGTCGTGGGAGCCGAGCTCGACCACCCGGCCCCCCTCCAGCACGCAGATGCGGTCCGCATGGCGGACGGTGGAGAACCGGTGGGAGATGAGGATGGTGGTGCACTCCCGGGTGGCGACCAGGATGCGCTCGAAGATCTCGGCCTCGCCCCGCACGTCGAGCTGGGCGGTGGGCTCGTCCAGCAGCACCACGCCCGCGCCGACCCGCACGGCGCACAGCGCCCGGGCCAGCGCCACCCGCTGCCACTGGCCGCCCGAGAAGTCGGTCCCGCCCTCGTACGCCCGGCTGAGGATCGTGTCCAGGGAGGCGAGGTCGTGGGCCCCGGCCTGCTCCAGCGCGGCCAGGATGTCCTCGTCGGGCGCTCCCGCCGGGGCCACGTTCTCCCGCAGGCTGAGCTCGAAGCGGATGAAGTCCTGGAACACCGCGGTGACCCGCTGGCGCCACTCGTCCAGGTCGAGCTGGCGGAGGTCGACGCCGTCCACCGCGATGGCGCCGCCCTGCGGGTCGTGCAGCCGGCACAGCAGCTTGGCCAGCGTGGTCTTGCCCGCCCCGTTCTGGCCCACGATGGCCAGCGACGATCCGGCCGGGATGGTGAGCTCGAAGCCGTCGAGGACCGGCCGGTCACCCGTCTCGTAGGCGAAGGTCAGGTCGCGGAAGCTGATCTCGGACGCCGGCATGCCCGCGGCGGACCGGCTGCCGGCTCGCAGCGCGCCCCGGGGGGCCATGGCGTCGCGCAGGCGCAGCACCGCGGCCACGGGCGCCGAGGCTCCGTCCAGCGCCCAGTTGAGGCCGCCGAAGGCGATCATGGACGTGCCCACCGCCACCTGGGCGTACACCACCACCTGGTCGAGGCCGAGGCGGCCGTCGGCGGCCGCGTCGGCCAGGCTCCAGAACACTGCGACGTTGGCGGCGGTGACCAGGAGCACGCTCCACACCAGCGGACGCTCCCGCAGGCGGGTGGCCCGATGCTGCAGCTCGTAGAGGTGGCGCCGGCGGGCCACGAAGCGCTCGATGGTCCAGCCCACCAGGCCGAACAGGCGCAGCTCCTTGGCCGCGGGCGGGTCGACGGCCAGGCGGTAGGCGTAGTCGGCGTCGCGCTGGGCCTGGCGCACGTCGTCGGTGTTGCGGTCCTTCCACACCGCGCTCTCCCGCAGCAGCCAGTGGGTGGAGGCCCAGGCGCCGCCCAGCACCAGCGGAGCCCACCAGGCGTAGGCGAACAGCACCACGGCCGATGAGACGCCGCCCAGCAGCTCGACCAGCCCGGCGGCGATGAAGTCCATGCTGATCGACATGGGCGGCCCGGTCATGCCCATGTCGAAATCGCGGGCCATGGTGAGGTCGTTGGCCAGCTCGGGATCCTCGAGGTGCGCCATGCCCGGGGGCTCGACGCACGCCTCGGTCAGCCGGTCGTACAGCCAGGCCGAGAGGCGGTCGCCGAGGTTGGCCCCGATGGCCTGGTGCAGCGGGGTGAGCACCTGGCCCAGGACGAACACCACGCCCACGAAGGCGAGGGGGACGGCGAGGTCGCCGCCCGATTGCACCGCGCCCACCAGGGCGCCCATGGCGATGGCGAACAGGGCGGGGACGAGGCCCCGGGCCACGAGCACCGCCCACCAGGCGTAGGCGAGGGGCCGGTCGGCGCGCGGGAGGACCGCGAAGAACTTCCACTCGGGGCGATCACGCAGGCGACGAACCATCGACGGCCCTCCGGGGGCTCTCGGGGAGTTCTCGGATGCACCGTGTCGACCAGGAGGGAGCCTCGCGACGATGGCCGCAGCCACCGGGTGGTCCCCTCGTTCTACCCCAAGACCGGGGTGGTGGCACGCCTGTTCGGGCGATTTCGACGCCTGTCACGACGGTTCGTGGTCCCATCAATTCGTTAGCCGAACTAAATATCCGCGGTAGACTGCAAGCCATGACCTCACCTCGACCGGCGCCCTTCCCCCCGCCGGTCGACGTGTCCGACGTGGGCGCGCTGGCCGCCCGGCTCCGGGTCAGCTCCACCCGCCTCGCCCGGCTGCTGCGGCGCCAGGGCGACACCGGCCTGTCCCCCAGCCAGCTCTCGGCCCTGACCTCGGTCGAGGCACACGGGCCCATGACCCTGGGCGCGCTGGCCGACCACGAGCGGGTGGCCCCGCCCAGCGTGACCAAGGTCGTCGGCAAGCTGGAGGAGCTCGGCCTCGTCACCCGGCGCGCCGACGCCAGCGACCGCCGGGTGCACCGGGTGAGCCTCACGGACGCGGGCGCCGCGCTGCTGGCCGAGGTCCGCCAGCGCAAGGACGTCTGGCTCGCCGCCCGCCTCGACCAGCTCGACGAGGACCGGCGGGTCCGGCTCGCCGACGCCCTCGACGCCCTGGACGCCCTCACCCGGCAGGACCGGGCGTGAGGTCGGTGCGCGCTGCCGCCCAGGACATCTTCCGGTCGCTGCGCTATCGCAACTTCCGCCTGTTCTTCTACGGGCAGCTGGTCTCCCAGGTGGGGAACTGGCTGACGCTGGTCGCGCAGACCCTGTTCGTCCTCAAGATCACCGACAGCGGCATCGCCCTGGGCGTGCTGGCCGCGGCCCAGTTCGGCCCCATCCTGGTGCTGGGGCCGTGGGCCGGGCTGGTGGCCGATCGGTCCGACAAGCGCCACCTGCTGCTCGTCGTGCAGACCCTCGCCATGGTGCAGTCGTTCGCGCTGGCTGCGCTGGCCTTCTCCGGCGACCCGCCGGTGGGCGCGATCTACGCGGTGGCGCTGGTCGGCGGCGTGACCATGGCGTTCGACAACCCGACCCGGCGCAGCTTCGTGGTCGAGATGGTCCCGCCCGAGGACATGAACAACGCGGTCAGCCTCAACAGCGCGTTGATGACCTCGTCCCGGGTGGTCGGCCCCGCGCTGGCCGGCCTGCTGGTGACCACCGTGGGCTTCGGCTGGGCCTTCCTCGGCGACGGCCTGTCCTACCTGGCCGTGCTGGCCGGGCTGTGGCTGATGCGGCCCTCCGAGCTGCGTCCCGCGCCGGTCACGCCCAAGGCCAAGGGCCAGGTGCGGGCCGGGCTGCGCTACGTGCGCCAGTCGCCCGAGCTGTTCGTGCCCATGGTGATGATGGCCGTGGTCGGCACGCTGTCCTACAACTTCCCGACGGTGTTCCCGCTCTTCACCATCCGCGACCTGGGCGGGTCGGACGCCACCTTCACCCTGCTGTTCTCGGTGGTCAGCATCGGGTCGCTGGTGGGTGCGCTCGTCTTCGCCCGGCGCACCCACGTGGGCGTGAACCGGGTGAGCGGCGCGGCCCTGGCCTACGGGATCGCCCTGGCCGCCATGACCTTCGCCCCCAACCTGGGCGTGGCGCTGGTCCTCGGCCTGGCGCTGGGGCTGACGTCGATCACGTTCCTCGTGTCCTCGACCGCCATCGTCCAGACCAAGGCCGCGCCCGAGATGCGGGGCCGGGTGCTGGCGTTGCAGGCCATGCTGTTCCTCGGCAGCACCCCGGTGGGCGGCCCGATCGTGGGCTGGGTGGCCGAGGAGTTCGGCGCCCGCTGGAGCATCGCGTTGGGCGCGGTGGCCGCCCTCGGCGCCGGCCTTTGGGGCCGCGCGGCGATGCGAGGCGCCCCCACCACCGAGGGGACCGAGGCCGTCCCAGTGGGGGCGCGGAGCAACGGGCAGAGCGACGACGAAGCCGAGCTGGACGTCGCCATCCAGCAGGGCGTCACCACCGAGCTGCAGCGCCGTTAGAGTCCCGGCGTGGATCGGGTACTCACGGCACTGGCCGATCAGCACGCCGAGCTCGCGGAGCTGGTGGGCGGCTTGGACGAGGCGGGGATGGCGACGCCGTCGCGGTGCGAGGGCTGGAGCGTGAGCGACGTGCTGCTCCACCTGGCCCAGACCGATGAGGCCGCACTCGCCAGCCTCGAGGGCCGGCTGGCCGGTGGGCTCTCCGACTGGAGCACCGCCCTGGGCGGCCAGGAGGTCACCAACGTCGACGACGCCGCCGGCGTGATGGTCGAGCGGGAGCGGGGGGCGTCCGGCTACGAGGTGTTCGAGCGCTGGTTCACCGGAACTGCCGCGCTACGCGAGGCGTTCGAGGCCGGGGACCTGAGCCGCAAGGTGAGGTGGGTGGTGGGCGAGTTCTCGGCCCGTACCCTGGCCTCCACCCGGCTGGCCGAGTGCTGGATCCACACCGGCGACATCGCCGGCGGGCTGGGCGTCGAGCTGGAGCCCACCGACCGCCTGTGGCACATCGCCCGCTTGGCCTGGCGCACCCTGCCGTACGCTTTCGCGCAAGCGGGCCGCTCGCTGGCCGGGCCGGTGGTGTTCCGGCTGCGGGCTCCCAGCGGCGACCTGTGGACCTTCGAGGCCGAGGACGCCCCCCTCACGACCGTGGAGGGGGACGCCCTGGAGCTCTGCCTGGTGGCGGGCCGCCGGATCCCCGGCGCCGAGAGCGACCTCGAGGCCGAAGGCCCCGACGCCGAGGCGGTCCTCGACCTGGTCAGGACGTTCGCCTGAACGCCTCGTCGATGGGCGGCCGGGCGAGGTTGGCTGCCAGGTTGGCCATCGTCGTGTAGCCGAGCTGCGCCACCACCTCCAGCGCCTGCTCGGCGGTGTAGCCGGCGGCGAGGAAGGCGTCGAGCGCGGGAGTGGGGACGTGCCCGCGGGTCTGGATCATGACCCGGGTGAAGGTGGCGAGGGCGTCGAGCCGGGCGTCGGGCAGCGTCCCGCCCGCGCACAGGACGTCGACCAGCTCGGGGCTGCCGCCCTGCATCACCGCGAAGCGGCCGTGCGCGGCCAGCGGGTAGTCAGCGGTGTTGGCATGGCTGAGCGCGAGGGCCACGACCTCGCGCTCCAGGCCCGTGAGCGTGGAGCGGCCCAGGGTGGGTTGCATGTCGGCGAACGCGGCCACGAGCACGGGCGAGCCGGCCATTGCCCCTGCGAGGTGGGGGACGAAGCCGACGCGGCCCTCGATGGCCTTGAGGACGTCGCCGGCGTCGTCGGGGGCGGAGTCGATGGTGTGGACGGGGAAGGTGGTCATGGCGCCACCATCGGGCCGGGAGGGTCGCGTCTCAATTCCCCCGGAGGGAAGTGCGCCGCGCCGGTCGATCCGTACGATGCCGGTGTGGCCACTGCTCCCGTCGGACAGATCCTGGCCCACTGGCGGGGCGTGCGGCGCATGAGCCAGCTCAGCCTGGCCAGCGAGGCCCGG
>DASRJN010000181.1:0-4474 GCA_035649455.1 Acidimicrobiales bacterium | reverse complement strand
CGGCTGGGGCTGAGGCTGGCCCAGGACCTGGCGGTGTCGAACCTGGTGCTGGTCCGCGAGGTGCTGAGCCCGTGGCCGCGCATCTCGACCGGCGTGGTGCGGGTGCCGCTGCCCGGGTGCTCGGACGAGGTGCTGACGCTGCTGGCCAACCTCGTGGCGATGACGCCGGGGACGATGCCGGTAGAGGTCACGCGCGAGCCGCGGGAGATGCTCGTGCACGTGCTCCACCTCCACTCGGTGGAGGAGGTGCGCCAGGACGTCTGGAGCCTGCGGGACCTGGTGGTGCGGGCGTTCGGGAGCCCCGAGGCAGTGGCGGCGGTGGAGTCGTGATCACCGCTGCGTTCGTCGTGCTGGCGCTGGCGGCCCTCGGCTTCGGCTACCGGCTCGTGGCCGGCCCCAGCCTCACCGACCGGGTCCTCGGGGTGGACGGCCTGCTGATCGTGGGCATGAGCGCCATCACCGTCCAGGCGATGCGGACCGGGGAGGGCGCGTTCGTCCCGGTGGTGGTGGCGGCTGCGCTGGTCGGGTTCGTGGGCACGGGCGTCGTGGCCCGCTTCATCGAGGGGGCGGGCCAGTGACAGGCGAGGTGCTGGCGCTGGCGGGGGCGACGCTCACCCTGCTGGCGGCGGTGGGCGTGGTGCGCTTCCCCGAGCCGCTGGCCCGGATGCACGCCCTCACCAAGGCGTCCACGGTCGGGGTCGTGCTGGTGCTGGTGGGTGGGGCCGTGACCCTGCACCATCCCAACGACGTGACCTCGCTGCTGCTGGCGGCCGCGCTGCAGGTGCTGACGATGCCGGTAGGAGCCAACCTGCTGAGCCGGGCCACCTACCGGGCCGAGCAGGAGGCCGAGGAGTGAGCTCACGGCCGGCTCACGGGCAACTCTCAGGCCCGCGTGCTGTGATGCGTCCCATGCCCGCCGCCGAAACCAGCCGCCGAACCTTCCTCACGGGCGGAGCCGTGCTCGTCGGCGCGGTGCTGGCCGGGTGCGCCGGCTCCTCGGACGACGACGGTGGCGGCCAGGCCAGTGGCGCGAGCACGACGTCGAGCGAAGGGGCCGGGACCACCGCGACGACCGCCGAGGCCGGGGCCGCGCTCACCGCCGCCGACTTCGCCTCGCTCGGGACCTGCCGGCTGACGCCGGAGCAGACCGAGGGGCCGTTCTACATCGACGTGGGCCTGGACCGGCGCGACATCACCGAGGGCCTGGCCGGCCACCCGCTGCGGCTGGGCGTCCGGGTGGTGGACGCCAAATGCAACCCGGTGCCCGGGGCCGTGGTCGACGTGTGGCACTGCGACGTCGACGGCGACTATTCCGCCTTCAGCGACGGCGCGGGCAGCAACGACGACGCGGGGGAGGGGACGACGTTCCTGCGCGGCTCCCAGGTGGCCGACCAGGACGGCATCGTCGAGTTCGCCACCAACTACCCCGGCTGGTACCAGGGGCGGGCGGTGCACATCCACACCAAGGTGCGCCTGGACGCTGCGGCCGTGCTCACCACCCAGCTCTACTTCCCCGAGGACCTGACCGACGAGGTCCACGCCGAGGACCCCTACGCGGCCCACGGCACCCGCGACACCCGCAACGAGGACGACGCCATCGCCGGCGATCCCGCGGCCAACGGCAACCTGCTCACCACCTCGGCCGCCGGGACGGGGACGCTCGGCCTGGTGGTCCTCGGCGTAGATCCCGAGGCCTAGGGCCTAGGCCAGAGTGGCCGGGTCGACGTTGGCCCCGCACAGCACCACCGCCACCCGCTCGTCCGGGTCGGCCAGGGCGCCGGTGGTGAGGGCGGCGAGCGCGGCCGCGCCCGCGGGCTCCAGGGCCAGGCGCAGGGCCGACCACAGGCGGCGCTGGGCGTCGACCACGGCCTCGTCCTCCACCACCACGACCCGGTCGACCCAGCGCTGGGCGGCGGCGAAGCCCAGGTCGCCGGCCCGGCGGGCGCCGAGGGCGTCGGCGCCGATCCCGGCGATGCCGACCTCGACCGGGTGGCCCGCGGCCAGCGCGTCGGAGAGTGTGCGGCAGCCGGCGGTCTCGACGCCGGTCACGGCCACGTCGCCCCGGTACCAGGAGGCCACGCCGCCGATGAGCCCGCTGCCGCCCACCGCCACCACCACCCGGTCGACGTCGGCCTGGGCCGCCAGCTCGGCGCCCAGCGTGCCGGCGCCGAGGATCATCTCGGGCTGGTCGAAGGCGTGGAGGAACCGGGCCCCGGTGGCGTCGGCGTGGGTCCGCGAGGCCACGAGCGCGTCGTCGTAGTAGCCGGGGACGACCTCGACGGTGGCGCCGAGGGACCGCAGCCGGTCGAGCTTGGCCGGCGCGCTGGTGGCGGGGACGAATACGGTGGCGGGCACGTCCAGGCGCCGGGCGGCGTAGGCCACGGCGACGCCGAAGTTGCCCCCCGACGCGGCCACGACCCCCACCGGCGGGGCGTCGCCCAGCAGGTAGAGGTGGGCACCCCGGGCCTTGAACGAGCCGCTGTGCTGGACCAGCTCCAGCTTGAGCACCAGCGGCGCCCGTCCGGGGAGGCCGAGGTCGGCACGGTCGACGGTGACGACCGGCGTGGTGCGGAGGTAGGGAGCCAGCTGCTTGGCGGCGGCCAGGATGTCCTCGCGGGTTGCCAGCGTGGGTTCGGTCACGCGCGGATTGTCGTCGCTGGGGGTGCAGGCCGCCCAAGGGATTGGCGGGCCGGCGCCGGTGTGCCCGATGACACCCCGCGCCGGTGAGAAGCCCCAGGTAGCGTCGAAGAGGCGGTGGTTCCCCCCTTGGCCGCCCTGAGCCCCCCACCCGTCCCGCACCTCGTGGAGGCCCTGTGTTCGCTCGCCTGGGGCGCTGGTGCTACCGGCGCCGTTGGTTGGTCGTGATCGCCTGGATCGTGACCCTCATCGTCGGTTTCTCCACTCTCAGCGCCCTCGGCACCGAGTCGCGCTCCGAGTTCGGCCTGCCCGACGTCGAGTCCAAGCGAGGCACGGACATCCTCGAGGACCACTTCGGCGGGTTCGGGGCCGGCTTCGGCGGCTCGGTGGTGTTCCGGGCGCCCCAGGGGGTCGACGACCCCACGGTGCGCGCGGCCATGACCGACTCGTTCGACCGCATCGCCCAGCTGGGCGACCTCGAGATCACCAGCCCCTACATCCCCGAGGGCGCCCGCCAGATCGCCTCCCAGGGCCCCGAGGCGGGCCAGGTCGCCTACGCGAGCATCGATCTGCCCTCGGACATCAGCGGGGAGGAGGCGACCGCCCTCGCGGGCGACATCAAGCGGGAGCTTCCCAAGGATCTCGACGGCGTCCAGATCGAGCTGGGCGGCGGCATCTTCGCCGACTTCGAGGCCCCGTCGTCGGAGGCCATCGGCATCGGCTTCGCCATCATCATCCTCGTGCTGGCGTTCGGGTCGGTGCTCGCCATGGGCCTGCCCATCAGCGTGGCCCTGGCCGGGATCGGCGTCGGCTCGGTGCTGGTCGGCTTCCTCGGCCATCTGGTGTCCATGCCCGACTTCACCTCGATCCTGGGCGTGATGATCGGCCTCGGCGTGGGCATCGATTACGCGCTGTTCATCGTCACGCGCTTCCGGGAGAACCTGCACAAGGGCTACGACCTCGAGCGCTCCACGGTCATCGCCATGGACACGGCCGGCCGCGCCGTGCTGTTCGCGGGCACCACCGTGGTGATCTCGCTGCTCGGCATGCTGGTCATGCAGGTCAGCTTCATCACCGGCCTGGCGCTGGGCACGGCCGCGGTGGTGGCGACCACGCTGGTGGCGTCGCTCACCCTGCTGCCCGCGCTGCTCGGCTTCGCCGGCCAGCGGGTCGAGATCACCCGCTGGCGGGGCCTGATCGCCGCCGGCCTGGTGGCCGTGGCGCTGGTCGGCATCGGCTTGGGCGTCGGGGCCCTGATCATCGCCCTCCCGGTGGCCGTGGTGGTGGTCCTGGCCGCGTTCGCGGTCCGCCCGCTGCGCCAGGAGGTGCCCCGCCGGGCCCGCCGTCCCGTCCGGGAGACCATGGCCTACCGATGGAGCCGGCTCATCCAGCGGCGCCCGTGGCCGGCCGCCATCGGCGGTGCGCTGGTGCTCGTCCTGCTGGCCCTGCCGGTGCTGGGCCTGCGCCTCGGCTTCTCCGACGAGGGCAACTATCCCGAGGACACGACCACCCGCAAGGCCTACGACCTGCTGGCCGAGGGCTTCGGGCCCGGGTTCAACGGGCCGCTCGTGCTCACCTCGCTGGTCCCCGACACCCTCGACCCGACCGCGCTGGACCGGGTCACCGAGGCCGTGAGCCAGGCCGACGGGGTGGCCTTCGCGAGCCCCGCCGTGCCCGACAACCCCGAGGACCCCACCGCGGTCGTGTGGCAGGTCATCCCCACCACCGCGCCCCAGGACCAGGCCACCACCGACACCGTGGCCCGCCTGCGCCAGGACGTGCTGCCGGCGGTCACCGACGGCACCGGCCTGGACGTGGCCATCACCGGCCAGGTGGC
>DASRJN010000180.1:0-4922 GCA_035649455.1 Acidimicrobiales bacterium | reverse complement strand
GTGGGCGCGCACTCGACCGCTTCCTCCCAGGGGCGGGCGACGCCGGGCATCTGGGGCGGGCCGTCCGCGACCGGGTGTCCCTCGGCGACGATCCCCTGGCCGGCGTCGCCGTAGATGGCCAGCGTGCTCATCTGCAGCCACAGGCGAGGTGGTGTGGTCAGCCGCCAAGCGGCCTCGACCAGCGCTCGGGTCGGTTGGACGCGGGAGCGCCGCAGCCGGTCGACGTTCCGGGCGGTCGGGCGCTTGTCGACCAGCTCGCCGGCGAGGTTGACGACCACGGCGTCCGCCAGCTCGCCGCTCCAGGTCCCGACGGTGCGGCCGTCCCAGCGGACCTGGCGGTGCCCGAGACCGGCGTGCGGCGCACGGGTCAGGATCGTGACCTCGTCGCCGCGTGACGCGAGGTCGTCGGCCAGCCGTCGCCCGAGGGCGCCGGCGCCTCCCGCGAGCACGACCTTCACGCCTGGCTCCAGGTCACGTCGACGTCGCGGACCAGGTAGGACGGGGCCGGTACCGCGGTGGCGAAGCCCGCCAGAAAGGCGGACTCCAGGTGGTCGACGTCGACCGCCTGCGCCTGCCGGTGGCTCGGGCGCATGCGGGCCACCTCCAAGGCCCCGTCGTGCCCGGGTGAGAGCCCGAGCTCGGCGCCGAGGCAGGTGGCACCGATCGGCTCGTAGGGCGCCGACGGCGGGGCGGCATGCGCCGATGCGTCGACGAGCACGGAGTAGGACTCGCCGGCGTCGACCGACCACGCGACCCGCCGACCGTCGTCGGTCAGCCGGATCGACGCCCGGCCGTGCACGCCGGGGAACAGACGACCGCCCAGCGCGACCGCGGCGCGGGAAGGGGTCAGGCGGAGCGGGACGTAGACGCCGACGGTCGTCGTGCGCTCGTCGTCCCACTCGACCGCTATGCGGTGGGCGGCCGCCAGGAACGACGTGCCCATCGTTGCCGGTGTCCGAACGGGCCGGGCGCCGGCGATGTCGACGAGGCAGCAGCCGACGATCGTGCCGCCGCCGGTCGCATGGGGTCGCACCCCGTCCGGGAGATGCCGGGCCGCCTCGTCCGGGTCGACCAGCGCGTTGACCAGCAGCCGGCTTCGGATGGTGGCCTGCACCGCTTGTCTGCTCATGAATGATACGCTACCATTTAGTCACGTATCAGTTGCACGCGGATAGCGGGACAGACGAAGCGCTCGACAGGCAAAGAGGAGGTGCGGCAGTGGGCAGCGAGTACCGGCTCGACGAGCTGGCCCGGCAAGCGGGCGTGGCCTCGACCACCGTGCGGCTGTACCAGACCCGCGGGTTGCTGGCGCCGCCCCGGCTGGAGGGCCGCACCGGCTGGTACGACGACTCTCACCTCAGCCGCCTCCGGTTGATCGCCCGGCTGCAGGGCGAGGGCTACTCCCTGGCCGGCATCGCCAACCTCCTCGACCAGTGGGAGCAGGGCCGCAGCCTCGATGCCGTCGTCGGCGTCGAAGCCCAGCTCGACGCGCTCCTGGGTGGAGGCGTGCACGCGGTCGTGATCGATGCCGACGAGCTGGTCGCCCGGTTTCCTGCAGGGGTGATGACGCCCGAGGTGATGCAGCGGGCGGCGTCGCTGGGTCTGGCTCAGCCCACGGGGACAGGCCGGATCCGCGTCGCCGACCGGCGGTTCCTGGAGACCGGCTCCTCCCTGGTCGAGCTCGGCGTCCCGGTCGGCGTGATCCTCGACGAGTGGGAAGCGCTCGTCGCCCACACCGACGAGATCGCGGCCCGCTTCATCGCGCTGTTCGAGGCGCACCTCGCCCCGGCCGACTGGCAGCAAGGCCTCGACTCCGAGGAGGCCCGTGAGCTGGCGCAGAGCCTGGCTCGGCTCCAGTCCACCGCTCGGCAGGTGCTGGCGGCCGCCCTCGACGCCAGCCTCGCTCGCCTGGGCCGCGAGCGCCTCGGCCGGCTGATCGAGCCATGACGGCCCGCACCTGAGACGCTGCGCACGCCATCGCGGTCGCGGGGCTGGCCGGGGTCTTCGCCTACGGAGTGTCCCGGCCCCGCGCCACGCAGATCGCCACTACCCGGGAGGCGTCGCCCTCACGAAGTCGGCGATGACCGCGGCGAGCTCGGGGCCGCGGTCTTCCTGGAGGAAGTGGCCGGCGCCGGTGATGGTGGCGTGGGGGCGGCCCTGGGCGCCGGGGACGCGGGACTCGAAGGCGCGGGCGCCGCCCCGGGTGATGGGGTCGCGGTCGGAGAAGGCGGTGAGCAGGGGCTTGTCCCAGCGTTCCAGGACGGTCCAGGCGGCCCGGTTGGCGCCGGACGCGGGGTCGTCATGGCTGGTGGGCACCAGCGTGGGGAAGACCCGGGCGCCCGCCTTGTAGGAGTCGTCGGGGAACGGGGCGTCGTAGGCGGCGACCACGTCGGGGGCGAGCGACGAGGTGCAGCCCCCGTTGACGATGCCGCCCACGGGGAACTCCTCCGCCTCCTGCGAGAAGCGCTGCCAGGCCAGGAACGCGTCGGTGGGCGGGCGGTCGCCGGTGGGCAGGCCCGTGTTGGCCACGACGATCCGGGCGAAGCGGTCGGGGCTCTCGGCCGCCACCCGCAGCCCGACGAGCCCGCCCCAGTCCTGGCCGACCAGCGTGACGTCGCGCAGGTCGAGCTGGTCGAGCAGGGCCGAGCGCATCCACTCGACGTGGCCGGCATAGCTGTAGTCGGACCGCTCGGCCGGCTTGTCGGAGCGACCGAAGCCCACCAGATCGGGGGCGACGCAGCGCAACCCGGCGTCGACCAGCACCGGGATCATGTGCCGGTACAGGAACGACCACGACGGCTCCCCGTGCATCAGCAGCACCACCTCGCCGTCGGGCGGGCCCTCGTCCAGATGGTGGATCCGCAGGCGGCCGCCGGAGCCGTCGTCCACCTCCACGTAGTGCGGGGCGAAGGCGAAGTCGGGCAGGCCGGCGAAACGGTCGTCAGGAGTGCGGAGGATCTGCACGAGAGCTCCTTCAGGTCACTGGTGGGCCATGAGCTGGCTGAGCTCGGCGGCGTCGTCGACGGTGACCGAGCCGGACGTGTCGAGCACGACCCGCTCGATCTCCCCGCTGAACCGGAACGGCGGCCGGAAGGCACGCGGGTCGACCGAGTCGGCCTGGGCATACCCACAGGTGACGCCGTAGAAGCCCAGTCCGGCGACCGGCGAGTAGGGGATCGGCGCCACGGCCACGAGCGTGCCGCCGACATACAGCTTCGAGCGTCCGGGGACGCCCTGGCCGTTGAGGAAGTCCACGGGTCCGCCGGTGGCCTCGAACTCGTAGCGCAGGACCTGGCGCCCCTCCGGCACCGGGTCAGGGGAAGCCACCCGGAACTGCTCCAGTCCCACGTAGTTGAGGACGTGGTGG
This sequence comes from Acidimicrobiales bacterium, assembly GCA_035649455.1. GTDB lineage: Bacteria > Actinomycetota > Acidimicrobiia > Acidimicrobiales > VFJN01 > ZC4RG19. The sequence goes on along the minus strand of DASRJN010000180.1, from coordinate 1,555 downwards.
AGCCGGCCGTCCTGCAGGTAGAAGGCGAACCCCAGGTGGCGCCCGCCCTGGGTGAGGAGCACGCCCGAGGCGCCACCGGGCGGGATCACCACCTCGGCCGTGATCGAGTACGAGCGTCCCGCCAGGCGGGGTGCCACCGTGAACGTGAGCGGCGCGGCCCCGGGCAGGAACTCGACGCCGCGCGACGACTGGTTGCCCGCGAGCCGGGCCCCCGCCCGGCCGCGGGGTGACGCCAGCGGCAGGACGCCGTAGCGCTCGGCCTCCTCGTACCACCGGGCGATCATCTGCCGGAGCCGCTCGGGCTCCGCCGCCGCCAGGTCGGTCGTCTCGGTCGGGTCGGCCCGGATGTCGAACAGCTCCCACTCGTTGCGATCCATCTCGTCGAGCAGCTCGGGCGTCAGCTCGGTGAACCGGAAGTCGCGTCCCCGCGCCGCCGCCTCGGCCAGGCTCGGTCCCGCGAACGGACAGACCGCCCGCCAGCCGTCGTGGTCGATGGCCCGGTAGCCGTGCATCTCGAAGTACTGGGTCGACCGCGGCGCCGGCGCGCCGGGGTCCCCGAACGACGGGGCGAGGCTCGCGCCGTGGAACGGCTGCTGTGCCACCCCCGCCACCGTCGCAGGCAGAGGGACGCCGGCCGCGTCGAGCAGGGTGGGCAGGATGTCGATGGCGTGGCCGTACTGCCGCCGCACGGCACCGTGGTCCGCGATGCCGGCCGGCCAGGAGACGATGCACGGCTCGCTGACGCCGCCGCGGTACGTCTCCCGCTTCCACCGGCGGAACGGGGTGGTGCCCGCCCAGGTCCAGCCCCATGAGTAGTGCGGGAACGTGTCGACACCGCCCCAGCCGTCGAAGTGGCGGAGGTTGTCCTCGAGGCGCTCGGGCACGAAGTTGAAGAACAGCGACTCGTTGAACGTCCCCGCCGGGCCGCCCTCGGCGCTGGCCCCGTTGTCGGAGAGGGCGACGACGATGGTGTTGTCGAGCTCGCCGAGGCGCTCGACGAAGTCGAGGACCCGGCGGAAGTGGTGGTCGGTCTGGGTGAGGAACCCGGCGTAGACCTCCATCTGGCGGGCGAACATGCGCTTCGACTCGGCGTCGAGGTCGTCCCACGCCGGCACGTCGGGGTCGCGCACCGACAGCTTGGTGTGGTCCGGGACCAGGCCGGCAGCCAGCTGGCGGGCGAACACCTCGCCGCGGTAGGCGTCCCACCCGTGGTCGAAGCGCCCGCGGTACGGCTCCACCCACTCGGGCTCCACGTGGTGGGGGGCGTGGCCCGCTCCGGTGGCGTAGTAGAGGAAGAACGGCTTGGCCGGCGCGGCTACGTGGGCGTCCTTGATCATCTGGATGGCGTGGTCGGCCAGGTCGGTGTTGAGGTGGTAGCCGTCCTCGGGTGCCCCCGGCGGCGGGATGGGCGTGTTGCGGCTCGCCCGCCGGTGAGGCGGTGGCGAGGACGCAGAAGGACCGGCGCCCGAGGGCCTTGGTCACCTGCTCCCGCAGCTGGGGTTCGGTTGATGTCGTGGTTGCCATGGCGCCAGTAGACAGCACCCACGTGAGACGA
>DASRJN010000179.1:0-9792 GCA_035649455.1 Acidimicrobiales bacterium | reverse complement strand
TCGGGGCCGAGGAGGTCGCGCAGCCGGCGCTCGGCGTCGGTCACGTCGACCGCGGGCATCAGTGGGGGTAGCAGCGGGTCGTGGTGGCACAGGATGACCCGAGGCCGCCCCAGCAGCTCGGCCTGCTGGACCAGGAAGTCGCTCAGCGAGCCCTGGAACGGCTCGCCGTCCAGGTTGGGGCGCCCGGCCGCGGCCAGGATGGCGACGTCGGGCCGTAGGCCGGTGAAGATGCCGGTCCAGTAGCCCGAGCTGGCGCTGACCAGCAGCGACCCGCCGGGGGACTTCAGCAGGTAGGCCAGTTGGCCCCCGTCGCGGGCGGAAGCGTGGTGGTGGTCGTGGGCGTCGGCGAAGAACCGCTGGAGCTCCTCGGACAGGGCGGGGAGGTGATCGAAGATGGCCGCGATCCGGTCCCGGCGCTGCTGGGCGCTCACGCCCAGGTCGCCCAGGCACTCGGCCGCGGTGTCGGGCGTGGACGCGGCGAACAGGCACGAGTGCTGGGCCGGCAGCGCCGTGACCGTGACCCCGCCGCCGCAGTCGACGGTCTCGCCGCCGGACAGGGCCAGCACCTGGGTGCCGGGCATCCCGTTGGCCGCCATCAGGTGGGCCACCTCGTAGTTGCCCACCACCGTGGCACCGGTCCTCGCCGCGATGGTGTCGGCCCCGAGCACGTGGTCGAAGTGGGCGTGGGAGATGAACAGGAAATCGGCCTCGTCCACATCGGCGGCCGCCAGCCCGGCCGGCGGCACGCCCGGCGCCTTGTCGAGGTACGTGTCGAAGAACAACGTCGACGATCCCACCCGCACCCGGAACGTCGCGCAACCGAACCACTCCAGCGTGAGCACCATGCCGAACTCTACGTACGCCGGCGGTTCAGGTCGGGGCGAGGGTGAACACCCAGATGAGCAAGGGCAGCTGGGTCTGGGATTCGATGCGGAAGCCGTTCACCGAGAAGAGCCGTTCCCACTCCGACTGCGTGCGTTCCCGCCCGCCCTCGGTAAGGGTGAGCATGAGCATGTCGACCGCTTTGCTCATGTCGTCATGCTCCGACGGGTCGAGGATGCTGTCGACGACCCAGAGCCGGCTGTCGGTCGTCATGGCCGCCCGGACAGTGCGGAGGATGGCTCCGGCCTGCTCGTCGGGCCAGTCGTGCATGATCGCCTGCATGACGTAGCGGTCATGGCCTTCGGGGATCGCGCCCGGCTCGAAGAAGCTGCCGGCCACGGCGCTCCACCGGTGCGCGGGTAGAGCACCGAGGACCTTTCCCGCGCCCGACACGACCTCGGGGAGGTCCACGACCGTGCCCCGCGTCTCGGGCGCGGCATCGAGCAGGGCGCGCAGCAGGCGCCCGGTCCCGCCACCCACGTCGCAGATGCTGGCAACTCCGTCGAGGCTGACCGCCTTGACGACGAGTGGCCCCGCCACCGACGACAACGACCGCATGGCCCCGTCGAACGTGGCGCCGGCGTCGGGGCGGTCCTCGTGCACCCAGTCGAAGAACGGCTTGCCGAGGGCCGCGGTCGCGGCCGATTCGCCGTCGCGCACCGGCCGGATCGCCTGGTTCCAGATGTCCCAATGCCAATCGGCCCCCATGAACCGCACCCAATCCCTCAGCGACTGCGGGTCGTTGTCGCGCAGCGCCCGGGACCGTGCGTTGAGCCGGTAGCTGCCGTCGCGCTTCCGGGTGAACCAGCCACGCGACGCCAGGAAACGGAGCACCCGGTCGGTGGCGTCGATCTGGGCTCCCACCCGATCGGCGATCGCTCCCGCGGTCGTGGCGCCGGCGTCGATCGCCTCGGGGATCTGCAGCTCACACACCACGCCGAGCAGCTTGATCTCCGCGAGCAGGAAGGTGCGCTCGGCCGCGATGCCCTGGGGCGGGAGCAGCGCGTCGGCGACCCGACGCAACCGTGACCGCAGGGCGAACGCCCGCTTCACCACCGGCGTCGGTGGGATCCGGGGTGGCCGCCGTTGATCTCTCGCCATGCGCCAACACTGTCTCACCGCGGGTCGCGCCGCTGAGGACGCGGGGCCTCGGGGGCTCAGATGGCCGGGGCGGGCGCCGAGTCGTACGTCACGCCGATGTCGCCGCCGACGTCGTGGCGCCGCAGCTCAGGGAGCACCTCCTCGGTGAACAGGTCGAAGCAGGCGATCGCCTCCTCGGCCGGCATGCCGCCGAAGACGAGCGGGCACACCAGTCCGCCGGCGTCGGTCCGCTTGACGTAGTCGAGGAGCTTCTCGGTCACCTGCTCGGGCGTGCCCCAGACCTGGAGGTCGGCGAGGAAGCCGTTGAACCGCTCGACGCCGTGCTTGGCGATGTTGTTGGCCAGGGCGCCGTAGTACTCGTAGCCCTCGATCTCGGCGAAGCCGACGTTGTCGAACTCGTAGTGCTCGACCGTCGAGCGCGCCCACCGCTGGAGGTAGACGTTGCGCATCCGCTCGATCGTGCCGGGATCCTTGCTCACGCCGGCCACGATGACGAGCACCGGCTTAGGGGCGGCGCTCCGGTTGAGCTCCATGTAGCGGGTGCGGTACGCCTCGAGCTCCGCCTCCGTGGTGTCCCACGGCTTCTGGGCGATCACCAGGAGGCCGACGCCCATGCGGGCCATGATCTCCATCGACTCCGGCGACACCGCGGAGGCGAACGTGCGGCCCCGGAAGCTCGCCAGGGGCTGCGGGCGGATCTCGACCCGGGGCTGCTGGTACAGCTCGCCGTCGTATGACAGCACGCCCGTCTCCAACGCCTCGAGGATGGCCTCGCTGTACTCCTTGAACCGCCGCCGCGACTCCCCCATCGGCACGCGGAAGCCGACGAACTCGGTCCGGCCCAGGCCCCGTCCCAGGCCGAGGATCGACCGCCCGCCGGAGAGGTGATCGAGCACGGAGAACGACTCTGCCACCCGCACCGGGTCGTGCCAGGGGAGCACGGTGACGAACGTCCCGAGCTTGATGCGGCTGGTCCGGGACGCGAGCCAGGACAGCACCATCGACTGCTGGGAGGTCAGCTGGTAGTCGGAGAAGTGGTGCTCGGACACCCAGACCGAGTCGAACCCGGCGTCCTCGGCCCGAGCGGCCAGGCCCAGCTCGAGCCGGTAGACGTCGGCATCGCTGACCTTGCGATCGAGGTTAGCCATCTGGAGGCCCAACCCTATGTGCATGAGCGTTTACTTATCACAGCTGACGCCCTGCACGCCAGGCTCGGGTCGGAGGGCGGCCCACTAGCGGATCGCGCCGGTGGCCCGGAGGGTGCCGATCTCCGCCGCCGCGAAGCCCCAGTCGGCCAGCGCCTCGTCGGTGTGCTCGCCAGGGGCGGGCGGCGGTCCTGCGACCCGGGGCGGCGTCCGGGTGAAGCGAGGCGCAGGCGCCGGCTGTACGACGCCGCCGACCTCGACGAACGTCCCCCGCTCCCGCAGGTGCGGGTGGTGCGGTGCTTCGTCGGGATCGAGCACGGGCGCGAAGCACACATCGGACCCGTCGAGGGCCCGGCACCACTCGTCGCGCGTCCTCGTCCGGAACCGCGCCGCCACGCGCCGCTTCATCTCGGGCCAAGTGCTGCGGTCCAGCTGGTCCGGCACCGGTCCCCCGCCATCGGCGCTGTCGCCGAGGCCGAGGGCCTCGACCAGATCCCGGCAGGCGGCGGGATCTATCGCGCCGACCGACACGAAGCGCCCGTCGGCTGTCTCGTAGACCTCGTAGAACCAGGCGCCGGTGTCCAGCAGGTTGGTGCCGCGCTTGCCCCACGGGCCCCAGTCGCTGCCGGCCCGCAACCCGTGGATCGCCCCCGCGAGCAGGGCGGCGCCGTCGAGCATGGCGGCGTCGACCACCTGCCCTGCGCCCGATCGGGCCGCCTCGACGATCCCGCACACGATCCCGAACGCGAGCAGGAGCCCGCCGCCGCCGAAGTCGCCGAGGAGGTTGAGCGGCGGCACCGGCAGCTCGCCCGCCCGGCCGATCATCGCGAGCGTGCCCGAGAGGGCGACGTAGTTGATGTCGCGCCCGGCGGCCTGCGCAGCCGGCCCGGACTGGCCCCAGCCGGTCATGCGGCCATAGACGAGGGACGGCCGGCGCGCGAGGCACGCGTCGGGCCCGATGCCGAGGCGCTCGGCGACGCCGGGCCGGAAGCCCTCGATGAGCGCGTCGGCTCGCTCGACGAGGCGCAGCACGACTTCCGGCCCGGCCGGATGCTTCAGGTCGACGCCGACGGAGCGGCGGCCGCGGGCGTTGACATCCCACAGGGGCGGAGCCGTGCCGTCCCCGACGGCGGCGGCGCGGTCGACCCGCACCACCTCGGCCCCCATGTCGGAGAGCATCATGGCGGCGAACGGGCCGGGGCCGATCCCGGCCAGCTCCACGATCCGGAGCCAGACGAGCGGGCCGGCGGCCGGTGCGTCGGGCTCGCCCATGCGGCGCACTATAGAGCGAGCGCTCGCTCACAACCTGGTCCCCGACCAGCACCGCCGCGCGCGTGCGCCGGCCATGGACGTATCACGAGCGGGGTGCGGCAACTCCCCTGTGCGACCGCCCGCACGGGGCGGCGACCGAGGAGGCCTCATGACCGACACCGCCCTGTTCGACGACGTCCTGCAGTATCCGACGCTGCGGCGGAACCAGCCCCACAACCAGACGATCGCCCTCCAGTTCCTGCTACGGCACCGTGGTCACAGCATCGCCGCCGACGGCATCTTCGGTCCGAGGACCGAGGCGGCGGTGAAGGCGTTCCAGGCGTCCGCCAACCTCGTCGCCGACGGCATCGTGGGCCGCCGGACGTGGCCGGCCCTCGTCGTCACCATCCGCCGCAACAGCAGGGGCGACGCGGTGCGGGCCCTGCAGTACCAGGACGCGCTCCGCGACAACACGGGGAACCCGCCGGCTCCGCTCGACGGCATCTTCGGGCCGAAGACGGAGCGCTCGGTGCGCAGCTTCCAGCAGGTGCTGGCCGACAGCTTCCCCGACGACCACATCGCGGTCGACGGGATCGTCGGCCCCGTGACCTGGCGCGCCTACGTCAGCGGCTTCCTGGTGATGTGATGGCGACGATCACCTTCGGGACCATCGCCTGGCCCACGCTGCGCCAGGGCGAGGCCCATGCTCAGACCAAGACCGTGCAGCTCCTGCTCCGAGCGCACGGCCACCAGATCGCCCCGGACGGTGTCTTCGGACCCCGGACCCGCGCCGCGGTGCGGGCCTTCCAGGCCTGGGCCAACCTCGTCGCCGACGGCGTGGTCGGGCCGCGCACCTGGGCGGCCGTGGTGATCGGTGTCCGCCGCGGCAGCACCGGCGACGCGGTGCGCGCCGTGCAGTGGCAGTCGGACATCCGCCACGGGCCGGGCCTCGGGGTCGACGGCGTCTTCGGCCCGCGGACCGAGCGGTTCGTGGTCGACTTCCAGGAGATGCTCGCCGAGCGGTTCCCGGGCGACGGCATCGCCGTGGACGGCATCGTCGGGCCCGTGACGTGGCGGGCCTTCGCCGCCGGGCTGGAAGGACTCGACGGGAGCTAGCCGGCCCCGAAGGGCCGCGCGCCTAGCATCGGCGCGATGAGCGTCGTCGGGCGAGCCCATGCCGGCATGGTGTTCGGGCGGCGGGTCGAGGTGCTGGCCCGGCACATGGCCGATCTGCTCCCCGAGGGAACAGGCGGGCGGGTGCTGGACGTGGGCTGCGGCGACGGCTCCATCGCCCGGACGGTGATGGAGCACCGGCCCGACCTCGAGATCGTCGGCATCGACGTGCTGGTCCGGCCCACCACCCACGTGCCGGTGACCCTGTTCGACGGCCAAGTGATCCCGCATCCCGACCGCTCGTTCGACGCGGTCGTGTTCGTCGACGTGCTGCACCACACCGACGACCCCGCCGTCCTGCTGGCCGAGGCGGCGCGGGTCGCTCCCACCGTGGTCATCAAGGACCACCTGGCCGACGGCCTGCTGGCCCGGCCCACGCTGCGCGCCATGGACTGGGTGGGCAACGCCCACCACGGTGTGGTCCTGCCGTACAACTACTGGCCCGAGGCTCGCTGGGCCGAGGCCTTCGCGTCGCTCGGGCTCACGGTCCAGGAGTGGCGGACTGAGCTGGGCCTGTACCCCGCCCCGCTCAGCTGGGCCTTCGATCGGCACCTCCACGTGGCCTGCCGCCTGTCAGCAGCCCACTAGCTCGATTCGCCCAGCAAGCGAGGGACGTCACGGCGGAACTGTTCGTCGCTCTGGAACCAATAGCCGGTGCCCCCCGCCGTCTCCCAGGCGTGCACGAGGTCCTGGCGATTGTCGATCAGGAGGGCGGCGTGGGGATCGCCATCGAACCCGAGGCGGTCGAGCGCGATCCGGCAGAGGGTCGGCTTGTCGACGGTCCCTTCGGCGAACGACATCACGATCGCGTCGAACACGGTGGCCAGATGGTGGGCGGGCACGACGTAGGCGGCGAGGAGGTCCGGGTTCACGGTCACGAGTGCCTGCGGTAGCCGGTGCTCACGGGCGATCCGCCAGGCCGTCGGGTTGAACACCAGCCGCCGGCAGCAGTCCCGGGCATGGGCCTCGACGTCTGCCGGCGTCATTCCGGTGCGGTCGGCGAGGGCGGCGAAGACCACGGGCATCCCGACCTCGCCGGTGTTCCAGCGCTCCGCCAGCTGGTCCATGACGGCCGTCCACGCGTCGTCCCACTCGGGATGGGCGTCGGGGCACCGACGCATCCAGCGCTCGTCGACCAGGGTGTCGCCGAAATCCCAGAGCAGGACGTCCGGAGCCATCGACCCGTCAGCCGGACTGCGGCAAGCGGGGCACGAGCCCTAGCGCGCCTGGGCCGTGGCGGGGATGTCGAACAGGGCTCGGGCCTGGTCACCGAGGAACGCGTCGCGGCGCGGCTCGGGGAACCCGGCGGCCATCTCGGCCAGGGCGGGGATGTAGTCCGGCGTGTGGTCGGCGTGGGGGAAGTCGGACGCCCACATGAACCGGTCGCCGTAGCGCTCGGCGAGCGGGGGGATGGACCGCTCGTCGGGGTCGCAGGAGATCCAGACCCGCTCGCGGACGTAGTCACTGGGCTTCTGGCGGAGCGGCACCCGCTGGCCGATGAACGTGTCGGCGTAGACCGCATCGATGCGGTCCAGCCAGTAGCCCAGCCAGCCACCGCCCGATTCGAGCACGATCACCTGGAGGGTCGGGAACCGGTCGAAGACCCCGTAGTCGAACAACGTCGTGAACTGGTGGCGGACCCCGTCGGCGGCGGTGACCGAGGCCAGCAGCCGCAGCTCACGGGCATGCTCGGCCGCGAACCGGCCGCCGTGGACCCAGACCGGCTCGAAGGTCGGGTGGATGGCGAAGGGCACGCCCAGGTCCTGGGCCGCGGCGAAGACCGGGTCGTGGTCCGGATGCCCCAGCGGCTTGCCGCCCGGGGCGAACGGGGCCACGTACGCGCCCTTGGCGCCCTCCCCCACCGCCCGGGCCAGCTCGGCCGCCGCGGCCGCCGGGTCGGTCAGCGACAGGTGCGCGGTGGGCACCAGCCGGGGGCTGCCGGCACAGAACTCGCAGATCCACCGGTTGTATGCCCGCGTGTAGGCCTGGCACAGCTCAGGATCGTCCAGCTCGGCCTCCCACAGCAGGCCGATGGTCGTGTACAGCACCACCGCGTCGAGGCCCTCGGCGTCGAGGACGGCCAGCCGCTCGGCGGGGTCCATCGAGCCGAACGGCGCCTCGCCCAGGTAGGTGCGCTCCGGGTTGCGGCGGATGTCCGGCATGTCGGGCGCTCCCATGGCCCCGAGCGTGGAGGGAAAGCCTCGGCGGCTCATCAGGCTGCGCTGGCCGCCGATCTCCAGCTCCTCGAGGTCCCGCTCGTCGCGCACGATGCGGAGGGCCCGGTCCCGGTACTGGGGATCGATGTAGCGCTCCCAGAGATCGGGAGGCTCCAGCACGTGGCCGTCGGCGTCGACGGCCCCGGTGTAGCTGAGCCGCTCGGTGTCGTGCATCGGCTTCGCCATCGTCTCCCCCGGGCGCCGCGGTGCGGCATCTACGAACGAACGTTCAGTTGACCACAGGGGCCGCCGGAGTGCTCGGACCGGGCCGGTAGCTTCGGCGCGGTGGGCGCCGATCTCGCCTCGATCCCCGACCCCGGCGCGGTGGCGGATGCGCTCGACGGGCGCATCCGGGCACTGCCGTTCGCCGACCCGCCGGTCGCCGAGGTCCGGCGGCTGCGCCAGGAGCTGTCGCGGGACCTCCGCCGGGCGCCGGGGCCGGACGTGCTGGCCGTCGCGTTGGCGCTGGTCGACCGGCAGCGGTGGGTCGCCTACGAGCTGGTCCACCACCACCCCGCCGCCCGAGCCGGACTGGGCGAGGCCGAGGTCGTGCGCCTCGGGCGGGGGCTCGACGGATGGGTCGCAACCGACACGTTCGGCCGCTACGTGTCGGGACCCGCGTGGGAGAGGCGCCAGATCGGTGACGACCTGGTCCGGAGCTGGACCCGGTTCGAGGACCGCTGGTGGCGCCGGGCGGCCCTGGTCTCGGCGGCCATGCTCAACCTGCGGGCGGCCGGCGGCACCGGCGATGCCGAGCGCACCCTCGACATCTGCGAGCGGCTCGTCGCCGACCGGGACGACATGGTGGTCAAGGCCCTGTCATGGGCCCTGCGGTCGCTCGTCGTGTGGAACCCCGGCGCGGTGAGGGGCTTCCTCGCCACCCACGGCCCCGAGGTCCCCGCTCGGGCCCGCCGGGAGACCATCCACAAGCTGGAGACCGGGCTCAAGTCCGGAAGACGCTGAGTGGCTGGTCGGGTAACGGCCGGTCGAGGCCCGCAACGCCCAGCCCCTCGACCTCCGCCTGCGTTCCGGGGTCCCGGGCCGCACTACTCTCCCGAGCCAGGGGGTTCGAGCCGAGGGAGACCGGATGGCTCAGGGGCTGGCGACCAGCTCAGGGCCGCAGACGCCGTCCCGTCAGGACGACGATCGGGGCCAGACCGACGCGCCCGCGCGCTCGGGGCTGCCGGGGTGGGCAGTGGTCGGTGGGCTCACGGCGGTGGTCGCCCTCGTCCCGCTGGCGACCGCGCTGGTGGCGCTGGCCTCGCCCCGCTGGTACCCGCTCATGGACCTGGCCGAGACCGAACTGCATGTGCGCGACGTCGGCACCGGCCACCCTCCACTCATCGGCCTGGGCGGGCGGTTGTACGGCTTCGGCGTCCGCGGCAGCCACCCGGGCCCCCTCAGCTTCTACGCGCTGTGGCCGGTGTACCGGCTGACCGGCGGTGCGGCCTTCGGGCTGCATCTCGCCACCATCGTGTCCAACGTGGCCGCCGTGGCCCTGGCCGTGGGGATCGCCTACCGGCGGCGGGGCCCGATGCTGGCGCTGGGGGTGGCGGCGGCGCTGGCGGTGCTCCTGCGGGGCGCAGGCGTCACGCTGTTCATCGAGGCGTGGAACCCGTACCTCCCGATGCTCTGGTGGGTCGTGTTCACGCTGGCGGTGTGGTCGGTGCTGTGCGCGGACCTCACGCTCCTCCCCATCGCGGTCTTCGCCGGCTCGTACTGCATGCAGACCCACATCTCATACGTGGGCCTGGTGCCAGGGGTGGCGCTCCTGGTCGTGGGCGCTCTGGTGGCCCTGGCCGTCGAGCAGCGGCGGGACCGAGCGGCCCTGGTCCGGCTCGGGGCTTGGGCGTTCGGATCCTTCGCTCTGGGGCTGCTGCTGTGGGCCCCGCCGATCATCGAGCAGATGCGGCACCACCCCGGCAACCTCTCGGTGATCCGCGACAGCTTCGCCCACCCGAGCGAGCCGTCGGTCGGCCTCGGCGGGGAGGCCGTCCGCTTGCTGGTCTCCTACCTGGACCCGT
>DASRJN010000178.1:0-22587 GCA_035649455.1 Acidimicrobiales bacterium | reverse complement strand
GGAGGACCTAGGAGTCCACCGCGCTGTCGTCTTCGTCAGCCCGCCGTTCGAGCGGGCGGTCTCACGGGTACACGATGTCCTGGCCGCGAGATGATCCATGACCAGGTTGCCAGCTCTGCTACGTCGGGGCGGCGCCGAGGCCAAAGGTGGCTCTCGTTTCGCCGGTGCCGGTCGAACCTGCCTGCGCTGCCCGCCCGCCACGCACTGGGCTGCAGAACCGACCCCCGACAGCGCGCCGCCGTCGCCCCGATCGCCGGGAGCGTGACACCCTTCGGCACCTAAGGGACTGGCCCGCCTGGCCGCTCGCACCCGGTCGAGTCGGGCGAGGCACTCCATCACGCTGCCCGTCGATGGGCGCGGTGTCGACGACAATGGTCACGTCGCCACTCACGCGACGCGCGCGGTGGTTGTAGCGCCGGCTCGAGGACCGGCGATGTGTGCGCACGATCTGTCAACTCGACCGCGTTGGGGCGTCGCCCATCTCGGCAGCTATGTGGTTTCGTCCTCGCGACGTCGGCCGATGAAGCGGGGAACGGTCGCTACGTACGCCGTCCACCGGTCACCGAACTGCCCGGCGAGACCACGCTCCTCGAGCCGAACTCCCACCTGCAGTCCGAGGGTGAGGACGGCGACGCCGACCGCAACTGGGAAAGAGCCAAGGAGGATGGCCCAGCCTGCCCACATCAAGGCGTCCCCGATGTAGAGGGGATTTCGCGAGTGCCGGTAGGGGCCGTCCGTGACGAGGTAGTCAGGTGTGAGCGGGTGATCGGGGTCGAGCTTGAGCACCCGCCAGTCGCGCTCTCGCCAGTGCGTCGCGTGGCTCGCGGCGGACCACACGATGATGCCGGCGCCGGCGGCGAGTAATGGGATGCCCAAGAGGTTGCGGACGCTCGGCCTGCCGTTCCAGCCAGCGCGCCGCGTGTGCGCCGAGAGCGCCAGCGGCGCCGCGATGTTGACAGTGGTGTAGACGAGAGTGACGAGCGACGCTGCGAGCAACGGCGGGGTGCGATAGCGCTTCACGGTCCCGCACAGATTGCCCCGAGTGGCGTCCTCTCGCCACCGCACCGAGCCACCAGATCGTCGTCGGCCCTGCCCCCTACCGCCGGGAGGATGGCGCCCCTTCGGGCATCCATGATGCTCTTCGTTCGCCCGGCGCGCGCGGGGACAGCTGAAGGAGCAAACAAAGGTGGACCGGGCACGGCTCAGCCCGCATGTCGTTGTCGCGTGGGTTCGGCGGCCGGGGTCGGGCACGAAGCGAACTCGCCGGTAGCGGGGCCTACGCTGCTGCTCCGTGCGCCAAACCCCAGGCTCGTACGTCATCGGTCCGTACCTGCTGCTGCATCAGCACGTCTACCGCTTGACGCGCGGCGCTGTCGGCCGCCATGTCGCTGGCCGACCGGCCCTGTTGCTCCACACGGTGGGCCGCAAGACCGGCCAGCCCCGGACGACGGCTCTCGTCTACGCCCGGGACGGCGACGACTATGTGGTCGTGGCGTCCTACGGCGGGGCGCCCCGGCACCCGGCCTGGTTCCTCAACCTAGAGGCCAACCCCGAGGTGCAGGTGCAGGTCGGTCGGCAGCACCGACCAGCGCATGCCCGGGTGGCGGAGGCGGAGGAACGGGGGCGCCTCTGGGAGCTGGTCAACGAGAAGAACCGCGGCCTCGCTCGTCTGTTCCACCGCGATGTCGTCGGCCGCTACGACGTGTATCAGCGCCACACCCGTCGGGAGATCCCGGTCGTGATCCTTGAGCCCAGCGACCACGAATGAGGACTGGCTGACGAAGCCGGCCTGGACTCCTCGGTGAGTATCCCGGCCAGGAGATTGCCGAGACCCAACTGGCGGATGCCGAAGGCCACGACCACGCGTCGCCAACCGAACCTGAGCCGTACGGCATGCCATGATGCAGACGTGGCCGAGCATGTTCGGCGCGACGTCGGGCGCTCTGAAATGGAGGCCTACACCCGGCGGTCAAGAGAAGGCCCCTGCTTTGTCTGCCAAGTGGTAGCGGGAACAACCGAAGCACCCGCGCATGTCGTCTACCGAGACGATTTCGCGATCGGGTTCCTCAACCTGTACCCGACGCTCTTGGGCTACTGCCTTGTCGCGCCGCTCGACCACAAGATCGCTGTGGTCGATGACTTCACCGAGGACGAGTACCTCCGCCTTCAACGCGTTGTGCGCCGGGTTGGCGTCGCAGTCGCTCGAGCGGTCCCGACCGAGCGGCTCTACATCCTCAGCCTCGGCAGCAACAGCGGGAACGCGCATGTCCACTGGCATGTCGCGCCGCTCCCACCCGACGTGCCCTACGAGGAGCAGCAGCTACGTGCGTTGATGGCTGCCACACGAGGCGTCCTCGAGCTCTCACACGGGGAACGAGACGAGTTGGCGGCACGGATCCGGTCCGGGCTTCAGCTTGATCACCCATCTCCATGAAGGTGCTACGAGGCAGTTGGCGCAGCGATCGAGCGGAGCGACGAGCACGCGCTATGGAGGACGCGATCTGGGCTCGTGCGGCGCGGCCGCCCGCGCCGCACGACGTCGAGCGGCTCGCCGTCACCGGGCCAGTGGTAGGCGCGCGTCGGGCCGAGCTGATCGAGGGTGCCGGTCACGCACTCATCCACAGCCACGTCGACCGCTGCGTCGCTGCTCTCACCGCAGCGCACGCATGACGAAGTGCCGTCGGTCGGCGTAGCAACTCCGCGAGCGTCGGGACCCCTCGAGCGAACGACCGGCGCGACCGATTCGGCGATCGGCTCGTAGCCGAGGTCGGCAGGCAGGCGTCCCAGAACGCGGAGCCGCCGCTCGCCAGAAGTGCCCTCCAACGCCGGATCTGGGCGCATCGGCGACGTCGTCGGCAACGTTCGGCTGAGCAGTCTCTCATGTCCTGGGACAGAACCGTCAACCATGTCCCGGGACCCGACACACGCTGCCGCCGCCATCTGGTGAGAGCTTTCCGTACTCGGTCAAGGCGCCCCGGCGCAAGCGCCGGACCACTCAAACAGGCGTAGTGTCGTTGATCTGACCCGGCGGCGGGGGCGGTCCTCAATCAGTCCTCAGGATGACCCGAACCCGTACACACGTTCGATACACGTCGAGACCAGCCGTCGCAGGTCAGCCCGGATCCGACTGTCCCGTCAGTGTCCGCCGTGATCCCTGCTTCTCCGGCCAAGCACACGTCGCTCAAGCGCTAGCGCTGAGCGCCCGCTGCTCGCAGGTCAGCCGACGACCGCGACGTCGTCGCGGTCGTCGCTCGACGACGGGTGGGCCAGCAGCGTCCGTACGTCGAGCAACAGGTCGGCGACCTCGTTGGAGGACACCAGCTCACGGTGCCCCAACTCTCCCAGGCCCTTGTCGATGACGGCCAAGGCCTCGCTGATCATCTCGTCGAGAGCACGGGTCTCGGTCACGTCACACACCATACCGGGCGTCCGGGGAGCCACGTCGGCATGAACCTAGTTATACGGAGCGCAGTCGCATCACCACAAATCGGTGGCGATGGGGACCAGGACATCCCGCATAGCCTTTGGCCCGGTGCCGGACAGCAGCAAGCCGCCGAACAGCAAGCCCGGGACGACGGGAACCTCGACGGAGGACCCCGGCGCGTCCTATGAGCTGATCGCGCGGCTGGGCCGGGGCGGGATGGGGGTCGTCGACCTCGCCCGCACGCCCGACGGCCGCAAGGTGGCCCTCAAGCGCCTGACGCTGCAGGGCTCGGCCCGCGAGATCGCCCGCGCCCGGCAGCGGCTGCTGCGGGAGGCCGACGTGCTGCGCCGCCTGGACCACCGCCACGTCGTGGGCCTCTACGACGTCATCGACGAGGGCGACGAGATCGTGCTGGTCATGCCCTACCTGTCGGGCGGCAGCCTGGCCGAGCGGGTGGCCCAGCACGGACCGGCCCCGGCCGACGAGGTGGAGCGCCAGGCCCGGGGCCTGCTGGCCGCCCTGGCCGAGGCCCACCGGGCCGGCATCGTGCACCGCGACATCAAGCCCGCCAACGTGCTGTTCGACGACCAAGGCCAGCCCTGCCTGGCCGACTTCGGGGTCGCCCTGTCGCGGGACCAGACCCAGGGCCTGACCGTGGCGGGCATGGTGGTGGGCACCCCGGGGTTCATGGCCCCCGAGCAGGCCCGGGGCGAGCCGGTGTCGCCCGCCACCGACGTGTTCTCGCTCGGCGCCACGCTGCTCTACGCGGCCACCGGCGAGGGGCCCTACGGCCAGGGCGATCCCGGGTTGCTCATGGTCCGGGCCGCGGCGGGCAAGGTCGAGCGGGTTCCCAAGACCCTGCCGTCCTCGCTGCGCAAGCTGCTTCGCTCCATGCTCGACGCCCGGCCCGACCGGCGGCCCACGGCCGCGGCGCTGGCCGGTGGGCCCGACGGCACCGCGGTCCGCACCCTCACGCAGGGCCCGAGCCAGGTGCCGCGCCGGCGCTGGGTCGTGGCCACCGCCGCCGCGGTCGTGGCGCTGGTCACCGCAGCGGTGGTGGTGGCGGTAGCCGGCGACCGGGGCGGGGAAGCGTCACTGTCGGCGACGCCGGACAGCGAGGCCGACGCGTGCTCGGGCCGGCCTTACCAGCCTTGTGGGCAGGACCAGCCCGCACCCTTCACCGACGGCGACCGCTGCATCGCCGACCACGCCGACTATGACGGCGACGCCGCCAACGGCTGCGAGGCCGCGCCGCATGCGAACGAGGCCAGCGAGCTGGACGACGTGGTCGAGGGCAACATCGTCCCCGCTGACGACGTCGACCGCTATGAAGTGCAGGTCGAGGACAAGCTCCAGGTCCTGTGCGATGGCACCCTGCAGTTCCGCTTGGAGGCCCCCGCCGGGATGATCCTCGGCCTCGAGGTGCTCGACGACGGCGAGGTGATCGGCCAGGACAGCACCGCCAATGGTGGCCCCGCCACGGTCGTGCGCACCGAGGCACAGTGCGGAGGCGACGACACCACCACGCTGGAGGTCGTGGTGCGGCCGATGGGCGACGCCCGGGTGGCCGGGGACTACCGCCTCACCCGCGAGGGAGATTTCTGAGGGTCAGTGCAGCGCGCCCAGCTCGGCCTCGATGCGGGCCAGGCGGCGCTCGATGTCCACGACCCGGTCCACCAGCTCCGCCAGCTCGGCGAGCGTGGCCGCGGGGACGGCGCGGGGACGGCCGTCACCCGGCCGCCGCGACCCGGGGTCGTAGCGCCGCTCGTCGCTGAACAACTGCGGCACCGGGCGGGGCCTCACCTCCACCGGTGGCGGCGGGGGCGGCGGTGGTGCCGGCGCGAGCTCGGCCACCGGCCGCTCCAGCGCCGCGGCCAGCCGGCGCTCCAGGTCGGCCACCCTGCCCACCAGCTCGGCGTAGGACGGGCCCGGCAGCCCGGCCGCAACCAGCCCGGTGTCCGTGGCCGCGGCGGTGCCCTCCACCCGGCGCGGAGTGAGCACCTCGACCCAACGGATCTCCTGCTCCCCCGCCCGGCGCTCGACCCGGGCCGCGAAGGGGCTGGGGGTGCGCGCCGCCAAGGCGTCGAGCACCGCGTCCACCTCGCCCGGCTCCACCAGCGGGTGGAGGCGCTGGACATGGGCCCGCACCTCGCGCACCGTCTGCACGCCCCGCAGCAACAGGACCGCCAGCACGGCCAGGTCGACCGGGCCCATGCGCCAGCGCTCGTCGGCCCGGTGCCGGTAGCGGGTGGTGCGGGCCTCGGCGCTGGGCGGGACGAAGCGGGCCAGGCCTCGGGACTTGAGCGACAGCAGCGTGTCCTCGACCGTCCGGTCGTCGAAGGCGACCACCGGGTCGCGGCCGGTGGGTTGGTTGCACGCCAGCCGCAGCGAGTTGAGCGTGAGGGGCACGGATCCCGGAGCCGCCGCTTCCTGCTCGATGAGGCACCCGAGCACGCGACCCTCGGCCGCCGTCAACTCCATGGGTGGCGATGCTAGGTGGCATTGGGGCACCCGGTGGGAACTAACTTGCGCGGCCATGGGGATGGACCGCGCCGGTGTCACGTTCGCATCGCTCATGGCCCTCGGGCCGGACCTGGCGGTCGCGACGGCCCGCCAGGCCCAGGACCTGGGGTACTCCAGCTTCTGGACGGCCGAGACCACCGGGCCGGAGGCGTTCACGATCCTGGCTGCCGCGGGCGCGGCCGCCCCCGGCCTCGACCTCGCCACCGGCGTAGTGGCGCTCCAGCTGCGCACGCCCATGGTGGTGGCCATGGCCGGGGCGACGCTCGCGGCGCTGCATCCCGAGCGGGACATCCTGCTGGGCGTCGGCATCTCCTCGCCGGTGGTCACCGAGCGCTGGCACGGCGTTCCCTACGGCGACCGGCCGCTGGCCCGCATGCGCGAGTACGTCACCTTGCTCAGGCAATGCCTGAGCGGCGAGAAGGTCGACTTCGCGGGCGACTTCTACCAGGTCAGGGGCTTCCGCCTGGGGGTGCGCCTGGGCGAGCGGCGCCCCAAGATCGTGGTGGGCGCGCTCAACCCGCGGATGCTCGCCCTGGCCGGCGAGGTGGCCGACGGCGTGCTGCTCAACTACCTGCCCGCCAGCCACGTGCCCTGGTCGGTCGAGCAGGTGCGCAAGGGCGGCGACGCCACCGTCTACGCCTTCGTCCACGCCGGCGTGTGCGAGCGCGAGCAGGGCGTCGAGCTGGCCCGGCGCGACCTGTTCTCCTACGCGGTGGTGGACAGCTACGCCCGCAACTTCGAGCGGGCCGGTTACGGGGACGAGGTGGCCGAGATCCGAGGCCGCTTGGCCGACGGCGATCGCGCCGGGGCACTCCAGGCGGTGAGCGACCGCATGATCGACGGCATCGACGTGATGGGCGACGCCGACACCGTCCACGAGACGATGCGCGCTTATGTCGACGCCGGCGTCGAGGTGCCGGTGCTCATGCCGCTGCCCTGGGGGCCGGACCGGCGGGCCTCGGCCGAGGCCACGCTGCGGGCTGCCATCGGCGCGGGGTAGCCGCAACGCGGGGTAACCGCAACGCCGCCCGCGGGCGGTCCTACGATGCCGACCATGGAGCTGCGCGACCGCGTCTGCGTCGTCACCGGCGGGGCCAGCGGAATCGGCCAGGCCCTGTGCCAGCGCTTCGCGGCCGAGGGCGCCCGCCACGTGGTCGTGGTCGACCGGGACGCGGACGGCGCCCTGGTCACCGCCGATGCCCTGGGGGCGCGCGCCTCGGCCCGCACCGCGGACGTCACCGTCGAGGCCGACATCGAGGCCCTGGTGGACCACACCGAGGACACGATCGGCCCCATCGATCTGTTCGCCTCCAATGCCGGTGTGCTCGGCTATGGCGGCATCGAGGTCGACGACGAGACGTGGGAGCTGGTCTGGGCGGTCAACGTCCGGGCCCACGTGTTCGCGGCGCGGGTGCTGGTGCCCCGCATGCTGGAGCGGGGTGGCGGCTACCTGCTGTCCACCGCCTCGGCCGCCGGGCTGCTCAGCCAGCCGGGCGACGCCCCCTACTCGGTGACCAAGCACGCCGCGGTCGCGCTGGCCGAGTGGCTGGCCATCACCTACGGCGACCAGGGGATCAAGGTGTCCTGCCTGTGCCCCATGGCGGTGGACACGGCCATGCTGCGCAGCGGGCTCACGACGCCGGAGACCCCGGTGGGCGCGGGCGCAGCCGCGGTGGCGGGGATCCTGTCGGCCGACCAGGTGGCCCGCGCCGTGGTGGAGGGCCTGCGGGACGAGCGCTTCCTCATCCTCCCCCACCCCGAGGTGGCGACGTTCGAGCAGCGCCGCGCCGCCGACCGGGACCGCTGGCTGGCGGGCATGCGCCGCCTCACCGCCGGCCTGGGCGAGAACGGCGACACCCCCGCGTGACCACCCCGCCGCGCTGGCCCCTGGAGGCCCTCGGCCTGACCACGGGCGACCGGGTCCGCTGGCGCGAGCGGCCGGGTGCCCGCTGGAGCGAGGGCCGCGTGATCGGCCGCGAGCGGGACGGGAGCGTGGGCGTGCGCGACGGGCGCGGGGCCAGCCGGGCGCTGGTGGCCGAGCGGCTCGAGGTGCGGGTGCCGGGACCGCGGGGCGGCCGCAGCTGGGAGCCGGTGGCGGATCGAGCCGCCCGCACCGAGCAGCTGACCCTCTGGGCCACCCCGCGAGAGCCTTACGCCGTTGCGCGTGACGGACGTCACCGCTAGGTTCCCGCCACCGGGGCGCGAGAAGGGGCGAGCCCCGCAAGGGGGCTGACGATGGCAACGTTCGGGCGATCCCTACACCGGCCGCGAGGGGTCGGTGGGGTGCTGGCGCTGGTCGCGCTGGCGACGACGCTGGCCGTGGCCGCGCCCGCGGCATCCCGGCCGGCCGCGGGCGCGAACCGGTTCGACGTGACCGTGCTGTCAGGCCGCGCCAGCCAGGTCAGCGGGGGCGACGCCCTGGTGCGGGTGGGCCTTCCCGACGGCTTCTCCGCCGACCGGGTGCGGGTGGAGCTGGGCGACACCGACGTCACCGCCGCCTTCTCCGCCGGTGCCGACGGCGCGCTCGTCGGCCTGGTCACCGGGCTGGTCGAGGGCGACAACACGCTCACGGTCAGCGCCACCGGCACGGGCCGCCGGCCCCGGCCCGTCGACCTCACCCTGGTCAACCACCCCGTCACCGGTCCGATCTTCTCCGGCCCCCACCAGCAGCCCTTCGTGTGCACCACAGCCCGGGGCCGCTTCGACGGCCGGATGATCCTGGGACAGCCGCTGGTCGACAACCAGGACCACTTCGGCGTCCCGGTGGCGGCCGAGGCCCCGGACGGCAGCTATCCGCAGGACGGCCGCGGCTACCCCACCGCCGCCGCCACCATCGTGGGCTGGTCCGGCGACTGCAGCGCGACCACCCGCTACGGCTACGTCTACCGGTCCACCACCGACAACCGCTTCCACTGGCTGGACAACCCCGCCGCCCCGCCCGCCGACGTGGCCACCACCACGACGATGGACGGCAAGACGGTGCCGTTCGTGGTGCGCTGGGAGCGCGGCACCGTCAACCGCTTCGTCTACAGCGTCGCCTTCCTCGCCCCGGTGGGTGAGGCCAGCCCCACCGCGCCCGACGACTCGCTCTGGAACCGGCGCCTGGTGTTCAGCTTCGACGGCGGGGTGGGCATCGGCCACTTCCAGGGCACCACGTCGGAAGGCAGCATGCTGCCCGCCGCCCTGCTGGGCCAGGGCTACGGCGTGATGTGGTCGAGCGGCACCCGTACCAGCACCCACTACAACCTCCAGGTGGGTGGTGAGACCGCGCTGATGCTCAAGGAGCACACGGTCGAGACCCACGGCGTGCCCGATTACACCGTCGCCGTGGGCGGTTCGGGCGGCGCCATCCAGCAGTACGTCTACGCCCAGAACCACCCGGGCCTGATCGACGCCGCCATCGCCCAGTACTCCTACCCCGACATGGTCACCCAGACCATCAGCGTGGGCGACTGCGAGCTGCTGGAGCACTACTTCGACGCCACCGACCGGGACAACCCCCACTGGAAGGATCCGGAGGTGCGCCAGGCCATCCTCGGCCTCAACGCCACCAACTTCCCCAAGAACCTCTCGGCCGGCGACATCAACCAGTGGAACGGGCTGTACCAGCTGTACGCCGCGTTCGGCTACCAGGTCATGGACCGCGACCCGGCGTCGCCCGGCCCGGCCCTCACCGAGTGCCGGCCCGGCTGGTTGGGGCTCACGCCGCTGGTCCTGAACCCGACGTTCACGAACGTCAACGACCTCGACAAGCTGGCGCAGGGGTCGGCCGGGGTGGAGTGGACCCACTGGGGCGACACCGTCAACATCTACGGGACCGGCGAGGACGGCTTCGCCCGGGTGCCGTGGGACAACGTCGGCGTGCAGTACGGGCTGGAGGCGCTCAAGGCGGGGACCATCTCGCCCACCGAGTTCCTCGACCTCAACGCCGGGATCGGCAGCTGGAAGGACACCGCCGACATGGTGACCGAGGGCTTCCCCTTCGTCGGGGCGCCGACGGCCCAGAACTTCGACCCGTGGAGCTCGCGCAACATGAACCTCAGCCCCGACGGCGGCGTCACGCCCGCCCCGCGGCGCGAGGGCGACGTCGACGCCATGAACGCGGCCTACACGTCGGGCATGGAGTTCCAGGGCGACATCGACATCCCGGTCATCGACTGGCGCCACTACCTCGAGGACGAGCTGGACATGCACCACAGCCAGGAGTCCTTCGTGGCCCGCCAGCGCATGCTCAACGCCGACGGCGATGCCGGCAACCAGGTGATCTGGTTCACCGACGCCCGGCCCGCGGTGGCTTTCGACCAGACCCCGATGGCCTTCGAGGTGATGGACGAGTGGATGGCCAACATCGCGGCCCACCCGGACCGCAGCGTGGCCCGCAACCGGCCCGACCGGGCCGTCGACTCGTGCTTCGACACTTCCGGCACCCTCATCGCCTCCGGGCGGCGGGTGTGGAGCGGCGTGCTGGACGACCGGCCTGACGGCGCCTGCACGCAGCGCTTCCCCATCTACTCGACGTCCCGGCGGGAGGCCGGCGGGTCGTTCGCGGGTGGCGTCTGGAAGTGCCGGCTGCAGTCCGTGTCCAAGGCCATCCACCACGACGTGTACGGCAGCTGGACGCCCACCGACGCCGAGCAGGCCCGGCTGGAGCAGATCTTCCCCGACGGCGTGTGCGATTACAGCAAGCCCGACGTGGGCCTGCCCCGCTAGACAACCTGATGTGATCGACCGCGCCACCATCGAGGTCTACGAGCGGTCCGCGGTCGCCTACGGCGAGGCCCGTTCGGCCCACGCGGCCGGGCGGGCCGCGGACTTCGCCGCCCGGCTGCGGCCGGGCGGCGTGCGGGTCGACCTCGGCTGCGGCCCCGGCCTCTACCTGCCGCACCTGGCCCACGGCGGCCCGGTGGTGGCGGTCGACGCCTCGCCGGCCATGGTGGCCGAGGCCCGGCGCCGCCACCCGGGGACGCCGGGCCTGGCGTGCGACCTCGGCGCGCTCCCGATTCGGCCCGGCTCCCTCTCAGGGGTGTGGGCCAGCAAGGTGTTCCAGCACGTCCCGCGCCCCGCCCTCCCGCTGGCGCTGGCCGGGCTGCACCGGGCGCTGGCCGTCGGCGGCCAGCTCGACCTGACGCTGTTCGCGGGAGACGGCGACGAGCGCTCGGGCGAGGACGACGACTTCCCCGGCCGCCACTTCACCTGGTGGCGGCCGGAGGCGCTGACCGACCTGCTGGTGGGGGCCGGCTTCGACGTGGACGAGGCGCCGGAGGATCCTGGGAACCATCCCCACGCCCGCATGACCGCCCGCGCCACCCGGGCCCGCACCCTGCCCGACACCGTGGGCCCCGGGATGCGCCTGCTGCTGTGCGGGCTCAACCCCAGCCTCTATGCGGCCGACGCCGGGATCGGCTTCGCGCGGCCCGGCAACCGCTTCTGGCCCGCGGTGCTGGCCGCGGGCCTTTCCACCGCCGACCGCGACCCCGACCGGGCGCTGCTCGACCACGGCCTGGGCATGACCGACCTGGTCAAGCGGGCGACGGTGGCGGCCGCCGAGCTGACGACCGGGGAGTACAGGGCCGGGCTGGCCCGCGTCGAGCGGCTGGTGGCGTGGCTGCGTCCCGGCGCGGTGTGCTTCGTCGGGCTCGCGGGTTGGCGGGCCGCGGTCGACCGCCGCGCCCGGCCCGGGGTCCAGCCCGACGGCCTCGCCGGCGTCCCCGTCTACGTCATGCCCTCCACCAGCGGCCTCAACGCCGCCACCCCGCTCGCCGCGCTGGTCGACCACCTGCGCGCCGCGGCCGAGCTGGCGGGCTCAGGCCTGTCCTAGTCCCCCATCTCGCCCAGCCGGGCCTGGGACTCGTCGGCCGCCCACGAGAACACGCCGCGGGACATGGTCGACAGCTCCTCCCCGGCCCGCTGGGCGAACACCTCGGCCCGCACGCGGTGGACCGCAGCGTCGTCGGGCGCAGCCTGGGCGGCGAGCTCGGCCAGGTGGCCGGCCAACCGCAGGTCGCCGGCGGCGGCCAGGGTGGCGGCGCGGTCGGCCAGCGCGCCGGCGCCCCCGGCCAGCGCCGCCAGCTCCGCGGCCAGCGCGGCGTCGGGCGCGGGCTTGAGGTGCGCGGGGTTGCCGTCGTACCAGCCGCCGTACAGCCGCCACACCGTGCGCACCACGAACTCGGGCTCGTCGTACACCGGCCGCAGGTAGGGCTTGTCCAGCAGGTGGTCCGGCGCCTTCACCGTGTGGACGATGTCGTCCAGGCGGGCCCCCGCGTTCATCATCTCCAGCGTCTCGTTCACCAGGTGATCGAGCAGATCGGCGGTGGTGCCCAACGCCTCCTGGATCCGCTCCGCGCCGGCGATGGGCCAACCGTGGCCGGGCAGCAGCAGCTCGGGCTCCAACGCCGCCATCTCCCGCAGGGCGATCGCCCACTCCCTCGGGTAGCGCTGGACCTTCTGGGGGTTGCCGCAGTTCGGGCTCGCCCAGATGAACAGGTCGCCGGTGCACAGCACCTTGCGCTCGGGCAGCCACACCCAGGTGGCATCGTCGGTCTCGCCCTTGCCGTGGCGCAGCTCGAAGCGCACCCCACCCACGTGGAGGTCGTGGCGCTCGCGGTAGGTCTCGTCCGGGTAGCGGTACCGGCTCGGCCAGCGGAAGTTCGGCAGCTTGAACTGCCGGGCGTTGATCACGCTGTTGTAGCCGAGGGTCAGCCGGTAGCGGTCGAACCGGGCGGGGACCAGCTCGTGCGCCACCACGTGGGGCCGGGACCGGCCCACGGCTTCGGCCTCCGCCTCGAAGGGGCCCAGCCCGAAGACGTGGTCGATGTGCCCGTGGGTGTACACGACCGTGTCCAGCGGCAGGTCGGTCCAGGCCCGCAGCCGCTCGTGGTTCTGCTCGGCCAGCAGCAGCTGGCCGGTGTCCACCAGCACCAGCGCGTCGTCGGTGGCGAAGGCGCTGACGTTGCCGAAGGCGGGGATGAAGGCGATGCCCGGCGCCACCTCGTCCAGGTCGCGGGTGCTGGTCACCGGGTGGACCTCGCCTACGGTCACCTCGCCCCGCCACAGCTTGTCGGTCAGGTCCAACACGGAGTCACCCATGGTGGCGACCCTATTCGACTCCTCCTCAGCGCAGCGATGGCGTGAGCTGGTCCCAGGTGCCCTCGGACCGGAGCACCGTGGACACCACGTGGCTACGGCTCGGCGAGTCCAGCTTGTTGAGGATGCTGGACACGTGACGCTTGGCCCCGTGCAACGAGATCCCCAGCTCGCGGCTGATCTCCTTGTTGCTCAGGCCGGCCACCAGCAGGTCGAGCACCTCTCGCTCACGGTTGCTGAGCAGCTGGGCGCGCCCGGCGACGTCCGACGAGCCCGCCTGCACCCAGGTGAGCAGGAACGACGAGATCTCGTCGGGCAGGTGCCGGCCGCCGCCGGCCACGTCGTGCAGCGCCCGGCCCAACGAGTCGGTGGACAGCTCGGGCAGCACCACGTAGCCGTCGGCCGCGCACTGGACGGCCATGGCCAGCACGTTCGGCCCCAGGCCGGGGACCATCGCCACGATCCGGGTCCGGCTCAGGGCGTCGCGGGTGTCGGGCCGGACGCGGCGCAGCTCGCCCGCGTCCGCCAGGCTCACCTGGGCCCAGCCCGTGCTGACGGCGCCCACCACGATCTCCTCGACCGTCCGGTAGCTGCGCCAGGACACGCCGCCCAGCGTCCCGAGCATCGCCTCCAGGCCGCGCCGGACCACCTCCGGGCCGGCTGCGACCGCGACGGTCAGATCCATCTCACATTCCCGCGGGGACATGTCAGCCACGGCGCCAGGGTGCACCTCCGGCGCTAGCCAAGCGCCCCCCAGGCCGGCCGGGGTCAGGCGGCCTGGGCGTCGCAGTCGTCGGAACCGGCGTCCGAGGCCTTGGCCGCGGCCTGGGTCCGGCGCCGGTGCCATGAGGTGACCAGCTCCATCAGCGCCCCGAACCCGATGGCCAGGGCTATGCCGAGGCCGGTGGCCAGCAACGTCTGGTCGTGGAAGGTGCTGCCGCCGATGTAGCCGAGCATGGTGGCGAAGCAGGCCCACAGCAGGCCGGCCAGGATGACCGTCGGGGTGAAGCGGTGGAGCGGGTAAGCGGTGCGGCCGGCGATGAACGTGGCCGCGGTGCGCCCGCCGGGGACGAAGCGGGCGATGACCAGCAGCACCGGGCCGCGCCGGTCGAGCTGTTGGGCGGCCCAGGCCTGGAGCCGGGCCACCTTGCCCCGGTCCTGCGCGGGTTGGGGCCGGCCCCGGCGGGTCCAGCGTCCGATCGTGTAGGAGAGGTGGTCGCCGAGGATGGCCCCGAAGGCGGCCGCGAGGATGAGCGGCACCACGTGGAGCCGGCCCTGCCAGGCCAGCACGCCGCCGAGCACCACCGCGCTCTCGCTGGGGAGCACGGGCACCACGACGTCGAAGGCCGCCAGCACCAGGACCAGCAGGTAAGCCAATGCCGCCAGGTCCGCGAGGAAGTCGAGGGTGATCACCGCTCGGCCTCCTTCCGCCTCCGCTCCGCCGGGGCTGACATGACAGACACGTTAAGGGCGTCAACCCCCGAACGGCATCGGGGATTCCCCCGAGGACGATGTCGACCCTCCGGGGCCCGCCGCGCGCGGCAGCCCGATCCTCCGATGACCAGGGGTTCCGAGGCCATGCGACGACGGTACGCCGCCTCGCTTGCAAAATGGATGCAGCCCGCTGGCGTCCCCGAGGTGGGGACAACCCACCGTCGGTACGCCCGGCTCTCCTCAGCGGGGCGCGATGTCGCGCACGGCCTGGCGGGTGTCCCCACCGAAGGGGAGCAGGGCCAGCGCGGGGGTGGTGACGCCGTTGTCGATGTAGCGCTGGATGTGCTCGCGGCAGGCCTCGGGCGTTCCCCAGACGATCAGCTCGTCCACCAGGGAGTCCGGGATCGCTTCGAGGGCGGCCCGGCGGTCGCCCTCCTTCCACAGGCGCCACATGTCGGCCAGCATCTCGCCCCGGCCGAGCCAGTCGTGGAACGCCGCGTACACCGGCACGTTGAGATAGGCGGCGATGGCGTAGCGGCCCATCCCCCGGACGGTGTCGGCGTCGTCGTTCACCGCCACGAAGATGCGGGCGACGATCTCACGCGGCTCGCCGCCCCCGGCCTCGTGCACGATGGGCGCCACCTTGGCCACGTCGTCCGCGGACAGCCAGTTGATGATGGCGCCGTCGCCTTCCCGGCCGGCCAGGCGGAGCATCCCTTCGCGCAGCGCAGCCACCAGGATGGGGACCGGCTCGGGCGGGACCACGCCGAGCTTGAAGCCTCGCACCGAGAACGTCTCGTACTCGTGGGTGACCTTCTCGCCCGCCAGCGCCTGGCGCAGGAAGCGGACCAGGTCGCGGGTGCGCTGGTAGGGCTGGTCGAAGGGGATGCCGTTCCAGCCCTCGACGATCACGTTGGACGAGGTGCCCACGCCCAAGGCCAGGCGGCCCGGGGCCGCCTGGGCCAGCGAGCCCACGCTCTGGGCCAGGCAGCCGGGCCCGCGGGTGAAGGCGGGGACGATGGCGGTGCCGAGCCGTAGCGACGGTGCCCACACCGAGGTCAGCGTCAGCGGCGTGAAGGCGTCGGCCCCGTTGGCCTCCGACGACCACACGTCCGTGTAGCCCAGGTCGGCCAGCTCGACGATCCAGTCACGCTGGGCGTGGAGGGGGGCGCCGTCGAACGGGATGGTCATGCCGTAGCGCTGCATGACCCCGGATGCTGTCACACCGTCCGTTCGGACGACGCCTCCTCGACGAGGCCGGCCATCGCCGCCGGGTCCATGAGCCGCACGATGGTGGACTGGCTCGCGGTGGCCAGGAGCGTGCCGTCGTCGGACCACAGGTGCACGGCACCGTGGCCGAAGCCGTGGGCGACGGCGTGGATGCGGATGTCGAGCAGCACCCACTCGGTGGGCACCAGCCGGTAGACCCGCAGCGTGTTGTCCAGGCTGTTGCCGCCGCCGGCCCGGCCCAGGGCCTGGCCGATGCCGAACGGCACGTAGTCGCCCAGGATGGCCAGGCTGGCCCCCGAGGACAGGTCGAGCAGGTCGGGCATCCGGGCCCAGAGCATCGACCTTCCCGCGGGCGCGGGGTGGCCGTCGATCTCGTTCCACGACCGGGCCGAGGCCAGCCGCACGTCGATCCGGTCCATGATCGACTCGGTGCCCGGAAAGCGGGGGCCGCGCACCTCGCAGTCCTCCGGCGGCGGCACCTTCGGGAACTCGACCCACGAGCCCTCCACCGGCAGGTCGCGGATGCCGAGGGCGGCGTTCACGGCCACGATCTCGGTGTCGGCCACGTGGCCCACCACCCGGGCCTGGGTGACGCTGTGGCCCGCGGCTCCGATGGTGACGTCGATGTCCAGGATGGAGGGCGGGTGGGCGTAGGACAGGTATTGCGCGGTGGCCCACACGACCGGCCGGCCCGTGGTGCCCTCCATGGCGGCGATGGCGGCCCCCAGCGCGCACCCGCCGAAGAGGAAGGGGCCGACGGTCGAGATGCCCGGCGTGACCGGCAGCACCCAGCGCATCGGGTTGTGCGTCGGCTCCAGGCCGAGGAAGGTGCGGGCATCCATCGCCCGGGGATGGTAGGCGGCGGGGTGCCGGCCTGAGCCAGACTGCGCAGTCATGAGCGACACACCATGGCTGGGGGACGCCTGCTCACTGGTGGAGGCGTTCCGCTCCGGAGAGCGGTCGCCCGCCGAGGAGCTGGAGGCGGTGCTGGCCGCGATCTCTCGCAGCTCGCTGGCGGCGATGCCGTTCCTGTCGGAGGACTCGGCGCGGGCAGCGGCGGCCGGCGCCGACGTGGCGCTGCCCTTCGGCGGCGTGCCGGTCGGGATCAAGGAGCTGGAGATGGTCTCGGGCTGGCCGGCCACGGAGGCGTCCGTGGCGCTGGCCGACCGGGTGGCCACGCACACCAGCACCCAGGTCCAGCGGCTGGACGCGGCCGGCGTGGTCAAGGTGGGCCAGACCGCGGCCAGCGAGTTCGGCGGGCTCAACGTGAGCATCACCAAGCTGCACGGCGTGACCCACAACCCCTGGCGTCCGGGGCGCACCGCGGGTGGATCGTCCGGCGGCTCCGCCGCGGCGGTGGCGGGCGGGCTGCTGCCCATCGCCACCGCGGGCGACGGCGGCGGATCGATCCGCATCCCCGCCGGGTTCTGCGGGCTGGTGGGGATGAAGGGCACGGCGGGGCGCATCCCGCGCGGGCCCCACACCGCCATCGCCCCGCTCACGGTGGTGCTGGGCTGCCTGGCCCGCTCGGTCCGGGACGTGGCCCGCTGGTACGACGTGTGCGCGGGCTTCGACTCCCGCGACCCCTACAGCCTCCCTCGGGTCGATGGCTGGGAGCGCGGGCTCGGCTCGCACCCGTTGGCCGGCCGGCGCGCCGTCATCGCCCCGTCGCTCGGCAGCGCGGTGGTCCACCCCGAGGTCGAGGCGATGGTGCGGTCGGTCGGCGCCGAGCTGGTTCGCGCCGCCGGGCTGCGCCAGGTCGACGTCGACGTGCACCTGCCCGGCTTGGGCTACGAGTGGGCGATGTCCAACATGGCCCAGCTCCGGCGTGAGCTGGGCGACCGCTGGCCCGAAGCCCGCGACCAGCTGACCTTGGAGATGGCTTTCGGTCTGGACCTGGCCGAGAAGGTGTTCGACCTGGACCTGGCGGCCACCTGCGAGTCCCAGCGCACCGAGTGCAACGAACGCATGGCCGAGGTGTTCGACGAGGTCGACTTCGTCATCTGCGCCACCAACCCCGACGTGGCGTGCCCTGCGGAGGTCACCCTCAACACCCGGGTGGGCGACCAGGGAGTCGGCCCCGAGAACAACGGCGCCCTGACCATCCCGGCCAACGTCGTCGGCAACCCCGCCATCTCGATCCCCGCGGGCACCGTCGATGGCCTGCCCGTCGGGCTCCAGGTCATCGGCCGCCACCACGAGGACGCGCTGCTGCTCGACCTGGCCCAGGTCCTCGAACGGGAACGCCCCTGGCCCCTGGTCGCCCCCTCGGCCCCCTGCTGACCGTCGGCACCGACCTAAACTGTCACACCCCCTGCGGATACTGGGGGCATGACGAAGCAGCCCGCTCCCCGCACCGCCCCCCACCAGCTCGTCCTGGTCGACACCCCCCGCACCTGGCGCCTCGACGACCACACCCGCGAAGTCGGCCGGGAAGGCCTCGCCCGAGCCCGCGCCGCCCTGCGCGACGGCCTACGCCGGCGGCCCGCCCCCGACCCCCCGGCCCACCCCCACCCCCGTCCGCATCCCCGCCCGGGCACCCGACGGGAGGCGGCATGACATAGCCCACAGGCTCACCCTCCAGGGCTAGTTTGCGGCGATGGGCATAGTGGGTTGGATCATCGTGGGATTGGTGGCCGGCTTGCTGGCCCGGTGGGTGACCAAGACAGACCAGATGGGCTGCATTGCCACCACCGCGGTCGGCATCATCGGCGCTCTGATCGGCGGAGCGCTGTTCCAGCTGGCCACGGGCAAGGAGTCGGACACGTTCGACGACTTCGACATCGGCTCCATAGCGGTGGCGTTCCTCGGCTCGGTCCTCCTGCTCCTGATCCTGCAAGCCCTGGGCCGTTCGTCCCGCCGCCACTGACCCGCCGCTGGCCACTCGTGCGGTCCTGGCGGGCCGCGGCTCCCGCTGACCTTGGTGTCAGCCGGGCCTGACAATCGTTGTCCGCTCCCCCTAGGTTGAGGCCATGTCCGAGGTCGTGATCGTCGAAGCCGTCCGCACCCCCATCGGCCGTCGCAACGGCGGCCTCTCCACCGTCCACCCCGCCGAGCTGCTCTCCACCACCCTGACCGAGCTCATCGCCCGCACCGGCATCGACCCGGCCGCGGTGGGCCAGGTCGTCACGGGCTGCGTCAGCCAGGTGGGCGAGCAGTCGTTCAACGTGGGCCGCACCGCGTGGCTCAGCGCCGGGCTGCCGCTGACCACTGCGGCCACCACGGTCGACACCCAGTGCGGGTCCTCGCAGCAGGCCACCAACCTGGCCACCAGCCTGGTGGGCTCGGGAGTGGTCGACGTGGCCATCGCCTGTGGGGTCGAGCTGATGTCACGGGTGCCGATCGGCTCCAACTCCTCTCGCAAGCTGGGCCTCGGAGTGCCCATCCCGCCGACCTACTTCGGGCACTACGAGTTCACCTCGCAGTTCGAGGGCGCCGAGCGCATCGCCGACAAGTGGGGGGTCACCCGGGCCGACGCCGACGAGTTCGGCCTCGCCTCCCAGCGGAACGCGGCACGGGCCTGGGCCGAGGGCCGTTTCGACGGCCAGGTGATCGCGGTC
This sequence comes from Acidimicrobiales bacterium, assembly GCA_035649455.1. GTDB lineage: Bacteria > Actinomycetota > Acidimicrobiia > Acidimicrobiales > VFJN01 > ZC4RG19. The sequence goes on along the minus strand of DASRJN010000178.1, from coordinate 3,333 downwards.
GACGCGCCCGACGTCGACGAGGAAGCCAAGCCGACGGGCACCACCCACCGGGTCGAGCGGGACGAAGGCCTGCGCGACACCTCGCTCGAGGCGTTGGCCAACCTGAAGCCGGTCGCCCGCCCCGAGGGCGTGCACACCGCCGGCAACTCGTCCCAGATCAGCGATGGCGCCGCGGCGGTGCTCGTCACCACCGCCGAGCGGGCGGCCGAGCTGGGCCTCACGCCCCGGGCGCGGGTCGTCGACACCTGCCTCGTCGGCGTCGATCCGGTGCTCATGCTCACCGGGCCCATCGACGCCACCCGCCGGCTGCTCGACCGTACGGGCATGGCCATCGGCGACATCGATCTGTTCGAGATCAACGAAGCGTTCGCGTCCGTCGTCCTGGCCTGGGCCCGCGAAGTCGAAGCCGACCTCGAGCGCACCAACCCGAACGGTGGCGCCATCGCCCTCGGCCATCCTCTCGGGGGCACCGGCGCGTTTCTCATGACCAAGGCCTTGCACGAGCTCGAGCGGGCCGACCAGTCCACCGCCCTCGTCAGCATGTGCTGCGGCGGCGGCCTCGGGACCGGCACCATCATCGAGCGCATCTGAGCAGCGCGCGCCGCCGGGCGCGCTTCGCGGCTTCGCGCCGCCCGCAACCCCCAGCTCAACCGGAGGGACGATGTCCCGGCTCCTGCGCGCCCTCGCTGCCGCTGCCTCGGCGGTGGGTGCGGCCCTGCTCACCCTGGCGGCCTGGCCGTCACCTCACCGCGCTGCCGACCCCGGCACGGCCACCGTCGTGCGGGTGGTCGACGGCGACACCCTCGTGGCCGACCTCGGTGCCGGCAACCAGACCATCCGCCTCATCGGCATCGACACGCCCGAGAGCGTGGCCCCCCACCGCGCGGTCGAGTGCTACGGCCACGAGGCGTCCGCCCGCCTGGCCGCGCTCGTGCCGCCGGGCACGCCGGTCCGGCTCACCCGCGACATCGAGCCGCGAGACCGCTACGACCGGGTGCTGGCCTACGTCGAGCGGGCCGAGGACGGTCTCTTCGTCAACCTGGCCCAGGTCGACGCCGGCTTTGCCGCGTCGTTCCCGTTCCCGCCCAACGTGGCCCACCGAGCCCGGTTCGACGACGCCGAGCGCCGGGCCCGCGAGGCCGGGCTCGGCCTGTGGTCTGCGTGCGGCGGCAACCATGTGGCCGTCGCGCCCGATGTGCCGCCATGACTGCGCCGGTCCGACCCCGGTGGCGACGTCCGCCGCCGATAGCCTCACCCCGATGGCTTCGCTTGCCACGCGCCTTGGCTTCGACGACGACGATCGGGTGCTGATCGTCAACTGTGACGACCTGGGCTCGTGCCATGCGGCCAACGTGGGCGTGTACGAGGCTCTGCGCGACGGCGTCGCCACCAGCGCGTCGCTCATGGTCCCGTGCCCCTGGGCCCGGGAGGCCGCGGCCCGCTACCGGGGCGAGGACGTGGGCGTCCACCTCACCCTCAACGCCGAGCACGACCTCTACCGGTGGGGCCCAGTGACGCACGCTCCCTCGCTGCTCGACGGGGACGGCGGCTTCCCCCGCACGCTCAGTGACCTGTGGGACCACGCCGACATGGACGAGACCCGCCGCGAGCTCCGGGCCCAGGTCGAGCGGGCGATCCTGTGGGGCTTCGACGTCAGCCACCTCGACAGCCACATGGGCGCCCTCCAGCTCAAGGCCGAGTTCTTCGACGTCTACCTCGACCTGGCCGTCGACTTCGGGCTGCCCGTTCGGCTGTCCGGGGCCTCGACCGAGCGCACCATCGGCTTCCCGTTCCGCAAGCTGGCGGCCGAGGAAGGCGTGGTGTTCCCCGACCATTTCGTGTACGTGCGGGACGTCGGCAGCCGCCGGGCGGTCGAGCGCGCCGTCCACAACCTGCGGCCGGGCGTCACCGAGCTGTACCTCCACCCCGCAGTCGACACCGCCGAGCTGCGGGCCTTGACGCCCGACTGGGCCGGCCGGGTCGACGACCACGACCTGGTGGTGAACGACCACAGCATCCGGACGCTGCTCCAGCGCGCCGGTGCCCACCTCGTGGGCTACCGCGCCCTGCGCGACCTCCAGCGCGCCGGCTGATCAGGCCGTGCGCTCGGCCGAGGCCCGCACCGCGGCCTCGTACTCGGGCGTGGCCGTCGCGGCCAGGACCCGCAGCAGCGCCGCCTGATCGCCCGAGGTCTTCATCCGCCCCTGCATGAAGGCGACGCTCGGCTCCACCCGCCCCTGCGCCAGCTCGGCGGCCAACGCCCGCGGGGTCACCAGCTGCACCTCGGCGGCCGGGTCCGGGCCCAGCCCGCCGTCGACCACGCGGCCGTCCTCCCAGGCCAGCCAGTAGACGACCTCGCCCGGCGCCCCCGTGACCGTGAACTGCACGCGCGCCGAGACCCCCGGGCGCGGGGGTAGCGCCGCACCCAGCTCCCGCTGGAGGGAGACCCAGTCCTCGCTCAGGAACTCGACGGCCACGTCAGGGCCGGTCGGCGACCTGGCGGCGGACCCCGGCGAACAGGTCCGACTCGGGCTTGTCGGTGTCGACCAGGCTGCGGCCGAGGATGTAGTCGTCGTAGGGGTGGATGGTGGCCTGCTCGTGGCGGGGCAGCCCGAACCAGAACGGTGAGGTGGGATCAACCTGCGTCTCGTGGGCCAGCAGGGCGTCGATGCGCACCTCGTTGAAGCCCTCGATGTCGATCGAGGTGGTGATCAGGTCATCGTGGGACGGGCGCTTGAACCAGTCCTCGCTGAACGGCGACTCGAGGCCCAGCTCGCCGAAGCGGCGGTGCATCGCCTCCATGCGCCGGCGCGACCACACCGTGTAGTACAGCTTCAGCGGCTGCCACGGCTCGCCCGCGTCGGGGTGGGCATCGGGGTCGCCGGCCTGCTCGAAAGCCAGCACCGAGATGTCGTGGACCCGCAGATGGTCGGGGTGCGGGTAGCCGCTCTGGTCCTCGTTGTAGGTGATGATGACCTGCGGCCGCTCGCGGCGGATGACCGCCACCAGCCGGCCGACCGCCTCGTCCAGCGGGGCGTTGGCGAAGTTCTCGGGATGCTCGTTGGCGGGCGTGTCCGGCATGCCCGAGTCGCGGTAGCCGAGCAGCACGACCTCGTCGTACCCGATGATCTCGGCGGCCCGGTCGAGCTCGCGCCGGCGCACCGCGGCGATGTCGGCGGCGATCTCGGGCTTGTCCATGGCCGGGTTGAGGATGTCGCCCGCCTCGCCCCCGGTACAGGTGACGAGCACGGTGCGGACTCCCTCGGCGTGGTACCGGGCGACGGTGCCGGGACCCTTCGAGGCCTCGTCGTCCGGGTGGGCATGCACGGTCAT
>DASRJN010000177.1:0-2241 GCA_035649455.1 Acidimicrobiales bacterium | reverse complement strand
AGCGGCGTGCCGAGCGGCAGCTCGAACACCCCCTCTCGTTGCACGTCCCCGCAGACGGTGAAGACCATCGTGCCCGGAGCGGCCTGGGTGCCGTTCGCCCGCAGCCAGTCGGCGCCGTCGGCCAGGATGTGGGGCACGTTGGCCAGCGTCTCGACGTTGTTGACCAGCGTCGGGTTGTCCTCGGGAGGCCTGGCGAACAGCCCCTGGATGAACGGGCGAGCGACCCGCGGCAGCGGCGGGCGCCCCTCGATCACCTCCTCCATCCCGGTCTCCTCCCCGAACAGGTACAGATCCGGGCCGAGGACGATCTCCACCGGGACGCCTCCGAGCGCGTCCGCTTCCTGCATCTCCCCCAGCGCCCGGCTCAGGGCCTGGAACTCCGGGGTGAACGTCTCCTTCAGGCCCACGTAGGCACGCTCGGCGCCGACCGCGTAGGCGGCGATGGCCAGGCCCTCGAGGACCTGGTAGGGGTTGGTTCGCAGCAGCAGCCGGTCCTTGAAGGTGGCGGGTTCGCCTTCGGCGGCGTTGCAGACGGCGAAGCGAGGACCGGCCCCGACCTCCCGGACCGACCGCCACTTCTCACCGGTCGGGAACCCCGCGCCTCCCCGGCCGCGGAGCCCGCTTCGCGCCACCTCCCCGATCACCGCCAGGGGCCAGGCGCCAAGGGCGGCCTGGAGCCCGCGTCCTCCCCCGGCGGCCTCGTAGTCGCCGAGGGATCGTGGGACAAGCTCCAGGAGGGGCACGCGCTGGAGCCTACGCCCTGGCGGGGGGCGGCTCGCCAGTCGAGTCCATACTCGGGTGCAGCGCCCTGGACGGAGCGGTGGCGCGCTGGTAGAGGGCCTGGAGCTCTGCTGGGGAGGGGCAGAACGACGAGGTGAGTTCCTGGTGGTCCCAGCCGGCGGTGCGTACGCCGGCGTCATAGGCGCTCTGGAGGAACCCAAGCAGGGTGCTCCTGGGGTCGCGGGCGGCGCGGAGCTGGTCGTAGCCCAACAGCGCCATCGACCCGCCGTAGACCTGCCGCCAGGCGGCGGCTGCCGGGCGCAGCGGCTGGTCAGCCAGGCCGGGCGGCTCGGGGGCGGTATAGGAGTAGAACGCCGGGAAGGGGGTGGTGTCGTCGCCGGCCCAGAAGCCGAACGAGATGACCTCGTGGGAGTAGGCCTCGGCGGTGACCGGGTCGGCGCCGGCCCGGGGCGGGGCGCGGCGGCCGGAGAAGCGAGTGACCGCCAGGTCGAAGCCGTGCCAGAACAGGTGCACCGGGCTCTGCTTGCCGCAGTACCAGCCCGAGAACTCCTCGAGCACGCTGTCGACCCAGTCCAGGACCTTGAAGAAGCGCACCACGTAGACGGGGTCGTAAGCGGCGTGGGTGATGTCGGCCGGGAACGGGGTGGTCATGGGCACCCCGTAGGGATCCTCGTGGATGGCGACGTCCACACCGAGCCGCTCCAGCAGCTGGTGGAGCTGGCGGTCGAAGGCGGACACCGACAACCCGTCCTGGAGCGGGAACGATCCCTGCTGGCCGCGGTTGGTCCGCACGACCAGGCGGTGGTCGACGAAGTCGAAGTCGATCTGGAAGCTGACCTGGCCGTGGTGCAGCCGGCGGGTGGTCAGGCCACGCACGTCCAGGTACAGGGGCACGTGCCACCAGTGGTTGCGGGGCGCGGTGGCGGCCAGCTTGACCTTGCCGACGATCTGGGCCCACAGGTGCAAGGTGGTCTTGGTCGGCGCCCAGGCCTCCAGCGGCAACTGAGGAAGATCGGGCCGCGCGATCGCGGCGGTCGGGGCCATAGAGACCTCCTCGTCTTTTAGACGCGCGTGTCGAGGACGAAGCCGACCTGGTCGAGGTGGCACCAGCTCCAGTCCTCGCCCGGCTCAACCGACCGGGCGACGGGATGGTCGTCGTGGCGGGCGTGGCGGCTCGCGTGGCGGTTGGGGGAGGAGTCGCAGCAGCCGATCTGACCGCAGGTCTCACACATGCGCAGATGGACCCACCAGCCGCCGGTCTTGAGGCACTCCTCGCAGCCCTCGACCGGACCGGCTGGCTCGGTCAGGTTGATCTGGTCCAGGTGGGTGCAGACGGCCATAGTCAGGCCTCCTTGATCGCGGCGGCCAAGGCGGCACCTAGCGTTGCTTCGTCGTAGCCGGCGACATGCAGCCGCCCGTTGATGAACAGGGTCGGGGTGCCGCGGGCGCCGCTGGCCAGAGCACTGTCGGCGTCGGCCTGGACCCGCTGGCGCACCGTCT
>DASRJN010000176.1:0-8237 GCA_035649455.1 Acidimicrobiales bacterium | reverse complement strand
CTCCACCGCGGCGGTGGCCTCGGGCCGGCCCGCGCCCCGGTACGCCCCCGTGGGCACGGAGTTGGTGACGACTGACCGGACCTCGCAGGTCACCTCGGGGATGCCGTAGGTCCCCGCCGCCATCATGCGGGTGAGGCCGGGCAGCAAGGCCCCGAGGGCCGGATAAGCGCCGGCATCCTGGGTGATGGCCAGGTGGTACGCCTCGATGGTGCCGTCCCGCCGACCGCCGACGGTGATCTCCTGGTACTGGGCCCGCCCGTGCACCATGGCCAGCATGTTCTCGCTGCGGGTCTCGACCCAGCGCACCGGCCGGCCGCACTGGCGGGCCAGCCAGCCCAGCAGCACGTCCTCCGGGTGGCAGGAGGCCTTGGCCCCGAACCCGCCGCCCACGTCGGGCGCGATGACCCGCACCTGGTCCGCGTCGAGCCCATAGGTGGCGACCAGCTGGTCCCGTACGCCGTGGGCGCTCTGGGTCGAGCACCAGTAGATCAACCGGCCGTCGACCCATGCGGCGGCCGAGGACCGGACCTCGAGCGGGCACGGGGCCACCCGCTGGTTGACGATGGCTTGGCGGACCCAGACTTCGCACGCCTCGGGCCCCTCACCCTCGGGCGGCGCGTGGCCGAAGCCCAGCACCTGGTTGGTGCCCAACTCGGGGAACAGCAGCACCTCGCCGTCGGCGGCGATGAAGGGATCGACCACCGCGGGCAGCGGCTCGTAGTCGACGGCCACCAGCTCGGCGGCGTCCGCTCCCTGCTCGGGGGTCTCGGTCAGCACGACGGTAACCGGCTCGCCCACGAACCGGACCCGGTCGCGGGCCAGCAGCGGGCGGGCCATGTCCCGGTTGGCCTGGCCGGGGATCGGCCTCAGGTCGACGTCGGCCCCGGTGACGACGGCCACCACGCCCGGCGCGTCCAGGGCGTCGGACACGTCGATCCCGGTGATCTCTGCGTGGGCGAGGGTGGCGCGCACGTAGGTGGCGTGCACCGCGCCGTCGAGCCGCGGATCCTGCAGGTCGGCCACGTAGCGGCCGCCCTCGGTCAGCAGGCGCGTGTCCTCGATCCGCAGGACCCGGTTGCCGAGGATGCTCATGGCTCGGGGCTAGCCGAGCATGAGCGACAGGGCCACCACGGTGAAGCCCCAGACCAGGGCCACCACCACCGTGATGCGGTCCAGGTTGCGCTCCATGACCGTGGACCCCATGGCGCTGGCGCCCATGCCGCCGCCGAACATGTCGGACAGGCCACCGCCCTTGCCGCTGTGCAGCAGCACCAGGACGATCATGATGAGCGAAGCGGTCACGTTGAGGACAGCGGTGATGGCGGTGATCACGGTCGTCAAGTCTCCTGCAGGGTTGACCGGCCGGTCAGCCTAGCGGCGCCGATCGGCCTACGCAGATCTGCCCGGACGATCCAGGTCTTGATGGTCGCCGGTGCGGAGGTGGCACGAGGCGAAGTGTTCGGGGTCGAGGGCTTCGGGGAGGAGCCGGGGCACCTCCTCGTCGCACACGCCATTGACCGCGATCGGGCAGCGGGTGTGGAACGAGCAGCCCCCCGGGGGGTGGAGCGGGCTGGGCAGCTCGCCCTTGAGCCGGTGGCGAGTGCGGGGGGCCTCCGGGTCGGCCACCGGGATGGCCGACAGCAACGCCTCGGTGTAGGGGTGCACGGGGGTGCCGAACACCCGGTCCCGGGTGCCGATCTCGGCGATGTGGCCCAGGTACATGACCGCCACCCGGTTGCACAGGTGCTCCACCACGGCCAGGTCGTGGGCCACGAACAGCAGCGTGAAGTCGAGCCGGGCCTGCAGGTCGCTCAGCAGGTTGAGGATCTGCGACTGGATCGACACATCGAGCGCGGAGACCGGCTCGTCGGCCACGAGGAAGCGGGGCCGGACCGCCAGCGCCCGGGCGATGCCCACCCGCTGGCGCTGGCCACCCGAGAACTGATGGGGGTAGCGGCGGGCGTGGTACGACTCCAGGCCCACCAGGTCGAGCACCTCGGCCACCCGGTCCCGCCGGGCCGCGGCTGCCACGCCCTGGGCCCGCAGGCCCTCGGCGATGGAGTCGCCGATGGTGGCACGGGGGTCGAGCGACGAGAACGGGTCCTGGAACACGATCTGCATCTCGCGGCGAAGCGCCTGGAGGTCACGGCCCTTGGCCCCCACCACGTCGCGCCCGTCGAAGGTGACCGTGCCCTCGTCCGCGGCCAGCAGGCCCAACAGCACCCGGCCCAGGGTGGACTTGCCGCAGCCCGACTCCCCCACCAGGCCGATCGTCTCGCCCGGGAAGATGTCGAGGTCGACCCCGTCCACCGCCCGCACCTGGCCCACGGCCCGGCCGAACACGCCGCCGCGCACGTCGAAGGTCTTGACCACGCCCCGGGCCGACAGCAGCGGCGGCCGCTCGGCGTCCCGCGGGGCGTGCGACACCTCGGTCGCCGTCACCGGCGTCCGACCTCCACGGCCACCTCGACCGCCTCCTCCTCGGCGTCGCTGTGGATGAAGCAGCGCACCTTGTGCCCCGGTGCCACCTCGACGAGCGCCGGCAGCGCCTCCGTGCAGCGGGTCAGGCCCAGTTCCTCGCGGGCGCGGCACCGGGGGGCGAAGCGGCAGCCCCCCGGCAGGTCCACCAGGTTGGGCACGCGGCCGGGGATCACGTCGAGCCGGTCCCGCCGCTGGCCGATGACCGGCACCGAGCCGATGAGGCCCTGGGTGTAAGGGTGGCGGGGGTCGCGGAACAGGGTGCGGGTGGTGGCCTCCTCCACGATCTGGCCTGCGTACATGACCGCCACCCGGTCGCACAGCTCGGCCACGATGCCCAGGTCGTGGGTGATGAGCACGATGGCCATGCCCACCTCGGCCTGGATCTCCCGCATGAGGTCGAGGATCTGCGCCTGGATGGTGACGTCGAGAGCGGTGGTGGGCTCGTCCGCGATCAGCAGGTCGGGGTTGCCGGCCAGGGCCATCGCGATCATGACCCGCTGCGCCTGGCCGCCGGAGATCTCGTGAGGGTAAGCCCGTGACCGCTCCTTGGCGTCGGGGATGCCCACCTTGGCCAGCATCTGCCGGGCCCGTTCCCACCCCACCTCGCGCTTGGCGCCCTCGTGGACCTCGTAGACCTCCGAGATCTGGAAGCCGACCCGGTACGCAGGGTTCAGCGACGAGATGGGCTGCTGGAAGATCATGGCGATGCGGCTGCCCCGCAGCGCCCGCAGCTGGTCACGGGAGGCGGCCCGCAGGTCCTGGCCGTCGAAGGTGATTCTGCCGTCGACCACCCGGCCGGGCTGGTCGACCAGGCCCATGACCGACAGGAACGTCACGCTCTTGCCCGAGCCCGACTCGCCCACCAGGCCCAGCACCTCGCCCTTTTGCACGGTGAGGTCCACGCCGTCAACGGCCTTGACCACCCCGTCGGCGGTGAAGAACCACGTGCGCAGGCCGCCCACCTCCAGCAGCGGCTCGCCCGGCTCGTCCTGGGTCTCCTCGACCGCGTCGACGGCCTCGCTCACTTGTTCAACCTCGGGTCGAGGGCGTCGCGCAGGCCGTCGCCGATGAGGTTGAAGGCCAGCACGTTCAGCATGATCATCAGGCCCGGATAGAAGACCAGGTGGGGCGAGGTGAAGAGCTGGTTGCGCTCCAGCGCCAGCATGCGGCCCCACTCGGCCCGGTCGGGGTCGCCGCCCAGGCCCACGAACGACAGGGCCGCCAGCTCCAGCACGGCGGTGGCGATGCCGAGGGTGGCCAGCACCACCAGCGGGGTCAGCGAGTTGGGCAGCACCCGGTGGGACAGGATGCGGCGCCGCCGCACGCCCAGCGCCATGTCCGCGGTCACGAAGTCCTGCTCGCGCACGGAGATCACCCGCGAGCGGACCACGCGGGCGTAGACCGGGATGGTCACTATCGACACGGCGATGACCGCGTTGAACAGCCCCGGCCCCCGGGCCGTCACGATGGCGATGGCCAGCAGCAGGGCGGGGAACGCCAGCATCACGTCCATCACCCGCATGACACCGTTGTCGAAGCGACCCCCGATGAAGCCCGACACCAGGCCGGCGAACGTGCCGATGAGCACGGCGAACGACACCGCGGCCACGCCCGCCACCAGCGACACCCGGGCGCCGTAGAGGACGCGGCTGAACTCGTCCCGGCCGTTGCCGTCCAGTCCCATCAGGTGCTGGGGCTGGTCGCTCGGGCACGAGAACCCGTTGGACTCGAGGAAGGACTTGGCCTGCTTGAGCACCGGGACCTCGGGGATCCACTCCACGCTCACGTGGATGCAGGGCTCGGCCCGGGGCCGCAGCCCCTCGGAGGAGATCAGCACCTCCAGCTCGCCGTAGGGCGCCAGCAGCGGGGCGAAGACGGCGATGAACACCAGCAGCCCGAGGATCGCCACCCCCAGGCGGGCCGAGCGCTTGCGGAACGTCTCCCGCATGGCGTCGCGCCACAGGCCCCGCTCCCGGCGGCCGGGGGCGGCCTCGACGACCTGGGCCTCGCTGAGGGGGATCTCCTCGATGGCCACGTCAGCCCACCCGGACCTTGGGGTCGAGCACCCCGTAGAGGATGTCGGTCAGCAGGTTGATGATCACGAAGGCCACGGCCACCACCAGGGTGAAGCCCTGGATCACGAAGTAGTCCCGCCCCGAGATGGCGTCGAACAGCGTCTTGCCCACCCCGGTGATGTTGAAGATCGTCTCGGTGAGGATTGCCCCGCCCAGCAGCGTGCCCAGCGACAGGCCGATGACCGTGACCACCGGCAGCATCGAGTTGCGCAGGGCGTGGCGGCCGATCACCAGCCGCTCGCGCAGGCCCTTGGCCCGCGCCGTACGCACGTAGTCGAGCCCCAGCACGTCCAGCAGGCTGGACCGGGTCATACGGGCGATCACCGCCATGGCGATGGTGGACAGGGCGATCGCGGGCAGGATCAGGTGTCGCACCGCGTCCCAGAAGATGTCCCAGCGCCAGATCAGGATGGCGTTGACGGTGTCGATGTTGGAGATGAACTGGAACACCGGGTTCTCGGGCAGGCCCCACACCTCGTAGAAGGGGTCGGGGATCACCCCCGCGGTGAGCTGGCCCGAGGCCGGTAACGCCAGGAAGGTACCGGCCAGCTGCTTGGCGAAGATGTACTGCAGGATCAGGCCGAGCACGAACACGGGGATGGACACGCCCAGGTTGGCGCCCACCACCGTGGCCACGTCGGTCTTGGAGTTGTGACGCGAGCCGGCCAGCACGCCGAGCGGCACACCCACCACGACCGCGATGAACAGTGCCGCCGCCGACAGCTGGAGCGTGACCGGCAGGCGCTCGATCAGCAGGTCGGTCACGGGCTGGCGCAGGCGGATGGAGTCGCCCAGGTCACCGGAGAAGACGTCGCCGGCATAGTGCACGAACTGCACGATGATCGGGTCGTTGAAGCCGTAGCGCTCGTTGAAGTCAGCGCAGGCCTCGGGCGTGGCCCGCTCCTGGAGGGCGGCCTGGCACGGGTCACCCGGGATGATCCGGGCGAGGACGAACGTGGCCAGCAGGATGCCGAACAGGACCGGGATGGCGCTGACGAGTCGGCGAAGGATGAAGCGCAACATGGGATAGCCGTGGCCGCGGGGGCCGGTGGGTCACCGGCCCCCGCATCTGGCCGAACCCTACTCAGCCCTCCTCAGGAGGTGGGTTGAGGAAGCCTCCGAACAGGGCCCCCCAGTAGGTGAAGAGGCCCTCCCGGCCGACGTGCAGCGGGTCCGCGGCGTCCCACTGCACCCGGTAGCTCTTGACCACGTCGTCGGCGTCGAACGCGCTGCCGTCGTGGAACTTGACGCCGTCACGCAGGGTGAAGGTCCACTCGGTCAGGTCGTCGTTGGACTCATAGTCGGTGGCCAGCGCCGGGACCGTCTCGGTGCCGCCCACCTCGTAGGCGAGCAGCGACTCGTTGATCTGCTCGCAGACCCGCAGGGCCTCGCCATCGGTCTCGTCCGCGCAGTAGAGACCGGACGGCTCGGCGTTCTGCATCCAGACCAGCTGGTCCTGGCCCTCGATGGACATGGCCGCGAACTGCTCGTTGGACAGCGGGCTGGCGTGGGCACCGTCGACCGAGGCCTTGAACGCCACCGCCGAGCCGCCGTAGGCGATGGGCAGCGCCTGGGCGTGCTCCTTCAGCATCTCGTTGGCCTGGTTGTAGAGCTCGTTGCGGGCGTCCTCGTCGGTGGTGGACCCGGCCTCGCTGAGCACGTCGTGCAACTCGGGGAACCCGGTGCCGAACTGCGGCGATGCGCCCTCACCGAAGTGGAAGTCCCAGAAGTTGGTGGCGTCCGGGAAGTCGGCGCCCCAACCCAGCATGTAGAAGCCGAGGTTGCCGGCGTTGGCGTTGTCGATGAACGCGCCGTCCTCCTGCTGGTCCAGGGCGACGGTGATGCCGACCTGGGCGAGCTGATCACGGATATCGCTCGCGACCTGCGGCGGCTGGGGCAGGTAGCCGCGCACCGCGGCCCGGTAGCTCAGCGCGCCGAGGTCGACGCCGTTCGGGTAGCCGGCCTCGGTCAGCAGGCTGCGGGCCATGTCGGGGTCGTAGGTGTAGCCGTCGGCCCCGTCCTGGTAGCTGGGGATGCCGGGCGGCACGAACTGGTCCGCCACCAGCGAGCCCTGCGGGTAGAAGTTGTCGACGATGCGGTCCTTGTCGATGGCGTAGCCGATCGCCTGGCGCAGCTTCTCGTTGTCGAACGGCGGCTTGTCGACGTTGAAGCCGAGGTAGAAGACGTTGAGCGGGTCGCGCTCGATGAGCTGGAGGTTGGAGTCGTCCTCCACCGTGCCGAAGTCCTCGGTGCCGACGTTGTCGATGCCGTCGACGCTGCCGGACTGGAGCTCGACCAGGCGCTGGGCCGATTCCTCACCCCAGCGGAAGACCACCGTCTGCGTGGGCGGCGGGTCGCCCCAGTAGTCCTCGTTGGCGGTCAGCACGATCTGGTTGCCCCGCTCCCACTGCTCGAGCTTGTAGGGGCCGGTGCCGATCGGGTTATCGATGGGCGCCCCGCCGGTGTCGTCGAGCTGCTCGGTCGAGAAGATGCCCACCGCCGAGAACGCCACCTTGGCCGGGAAGGCGACGTCTGCGTTGCACAGAGTGAACTTCACGGTCAGCTCGTCGACCGCCTCGAGCTTGGCGATGTTGCCCGCGTAGGCGTCGGTGCCGCACGAAGCGCTCTCGTCGTAGGACAGGCCCTCGAAGGTGCTCGCCTGCGTGTCCCCGTCGTCGGCGGCGTCGTCGTCATCGTCACCACCGCACGCCGCGGCCACGAGGCCGAGCGCGAGGAGCGCGGCGAGCCAACGGAACCGTTGGTGTCTCATACTGCTTCCCCCTGGGATGCTGTCGTGGTCGCCGTGGGAGACGCGATCTGACGATCGATGTCAGGCGACGCTGGGTGATTCTTGCATGGTCAGAACGAACGCGTGGTCGATCCGCGCTGTGCGCGGTCGACCCCGCAGCGGAGCGGACCGGTCAGACGACGGTGCGTTGCTCGGCGAAATGGCACGCCACCGGATGGTCGACGCCCCCCGACGGCCGGATCTGCAGCAGCGGCTCCTCCTCCTCGCACACGCTGGTGTCCACGCCCGCGACGTCGAGGTCCTGCTTGTGCCAGCACCGGGTGCGGAAGCGGCAGCCGGACGGGGGGTCGACCGGGCTGGGGACGTCGCCGGTGAGGATGATCCGCTCGCGCTCGCGCTCTCGCTTGGGGTCGGGCAGCGGCACGGCCGACAGCAGCGCCTGCGTGTAGGGGTGGCCGGAGGACTCGTAGACCTGGATGCGGTTGCCGAGCTCGACGATCTTGCCCAGGTACATCACGGCCACGCGGTCGCTGATGTGGCGGACCACCGACAGGTCGTGGGCGATGAACACATAGGACAGGTTCATCTCCTCCTGGAGGTCGGTCAGCAGGTTGACGACGCCGGCCTGGATGCTGACGTCGAGAGCCGACACCGGCTCGTCCAGCACGATCACCGACGGCCGGAGGGCCAGCGCCCGGGCGATGCCGATGCGCTGGCGCTGACCGCCCGAGAACTCGTGCGGGTAGCGCCGCTTGTGCTCGTTGGCCAGGCCGACCCGCTCCAGCAGCTCACGGATGGTGTCGGAGCCGTCGGAGTCCCACTTGTCGTGGATCCGCAGCGGCTCGGACAGGGTGGCCTCGACCGTCATGCGGGGGTTGAGCGAGGCGTACGGGTCCTGGAACACGATCTGCAGCTCCTGGCGGAGCTTGCGC
>DASRJN010000175.1:0-2330 GCA_035649455.1 Acidimicrobiales bacterium | reverse complement strand
CTCCTCGCGGTTCATCCCCCATCCCCGGACCGGTGCCAGCACGTCGAGGTCGGGGGCCAGCGCCCGGGTCGACACCTCGAAGCGGACCTGGTCGTTGCCCTTCCCGGTGCAGCCGTGCGCCACCGCGTCGGCCGCGTGCTCGCGGGCCGCGGCCACCAGGTGCTTGACGATCACCGGCCGCGACAGGGCCGAGACCAGCGGGTAGCGCCCCTCGTAGAGGGCGTTGGCCTTGAGCACCGGCACGCAGTAGTCGCGGGCGAACTCCTCGCGGGCGTCGACCACGATGGCCTCGACCGCGCCGGCGCCCAGGGCGCGCTCGCGCACGACGTCCCAGTCGTCGCTGGACTGGCCGACGTCGACGGCGAGCGCGATGACCTCGACGCCCAGGTTGTCGATCATCCAGCGCACGGCCACCGACGTGTCGAGGCCGCCGCTGTAGGCCAGGACCACTCGCTTCGCCATGGGTCTGCTTCCTTCGTAGATGCGGGATCTGGGGATCAGGGACTAGAGCCCGGCCAGCTCGGTGAGCCGGGCGGCGATGGTGGCGCCGCCGACGTGCTCGGCGACCACCACGACCATGGTGTCGTCGCCCGCCACCGTGCCGAGCACGCCGGCCAGGCCGGCGCGGTCGAGGGCGGAGGCGACGACGTGGGCTGAGCCGGGCGGGGTGCGCAGCACGACCAGGTTGGCGGAATGGGCGACCTCGACGACCCACTCGCTGAACACGCGGCGGAGGTGATCCTCGGGGGCGCGCTGCTCCGACGGCAGCTCGGGGATGGCGTAGACGGTGTCGCCCCCGCCGACGCGAACCTTGATGGCGCCGAGGTCCTCCAGGTCACGGGACACCGTGGCCTGGGTGGACACCACGCCCTCGGCCGCCAGCAGGTCCACCAGCTGGGCCTGGCTCGACACCGCGTGGTCGGCCAGCAGGCGGGCCACCCGGTGCTGGCGCTGGGGCTTGGCCAGCGTGCGGGGCGTGGGGGCGTCAACAGATCCGCCGAACCCGTCGGGCGCGACGGTCATCGGTCCGCCTTCTCGATCAGCCACGCCAGCAGGCCCCGGAAGCTGTGCAGCCGGTTGTGGGCCTGGGCGATAACGCGGCTCTGGGGGCCGTCGACAACGGAGGCGGCGACCTCCTCGCCCCGGTGGGCGGGCAGGCAGTGCATGAACACGGCGTCGGGAGCGGCGGCCGCCATCACCCGGTCGTCGACCTGGAAGCCCTCGAACGCCCGCAGGCGCTGCTCGGCCTCGGCCTCCTGGCCCATGGACGCCCACACGTCGGTATGGACCACGGCGGCGCCCGCCACCGCCTCCTGGGGCCGGGCCGAGACGACCGGCTCGGCCCCCAGCGCTCGCAGCCGGTCCAGGTCGGCGTCGTCGGGGCCATAGCCCGGCGGGCAGGCCAGCCGGACCTTCATGCCCAGCATGGTGGCGCCCAGGGCCAGCGAGCGGGCCACGTTGGTGAAGTCGCCCACCCAGGCCATGGTGGCGCCCGAGAGGTCGCCCAGCTGGCGCATGGTGAGCAGGTCGGCCAGCGCCTGGCACGGATGGCCCCGGTCGGAGAGCAGGTTGACGACCGGCACGGTGGCGGCCGCCGCCAGCTCCTCCAGCAGGGCGTGGTCGTAGACCCGGCCGCCGAGGGCGGCGTGGTAGCCGGACAGGACCCGGGCGATGTCGCCCACCGGCTCCCGCTCCCCCGCGCCCACCTCGTCCCGGCGGAACGTGACCGGGTGCCCGCCCAGCTGGACCACGGCCACCTCGCACGAGTGGCGGGTGCGCAGGGACGGCTTCTCGAAGTACAGGCCCACGGTGCGGCCCGCCAGCGGCGGGACCGCCGGCGGCGGCTCGGCCGCCCGGCGCAGGACCTCCTCCAGCTCCGCGGGGCTCAGGTCGTCGATCTCCAGCAGGTGGCGGACGGTCACGGGGCCAGCACTCCGGCGATGAGGGCGACGGCCTCGTCGATCTCGGCGTCGCTGATGAGCAGGGAGGGCGCCAGGCGGAGGGCAGTCGGGGTGACGGCGTTGGCGACCAGCCCGGCGTCCAGCAGGGCCGCGTTCACGGAGCGGGCGTCGTGGCCGTCGAGCTCGACCGCCAGCAGCAGGCCCTGGCCCCGCACTCCGGCCACACCCGGCAACACCGACAGGCGCTCAGCGAGGCGGGCGCCGGCCCGGGCGGCCCGGGCGGGGACCTCCTCGGCCTCCATGGTGGCCAGCACGGCCCGGGCGGCAGCGGTGGCCAGGGGCTGGCCCCCGAAGGTGGTGGCGTGGTCGCCGGGCTCGAACACCGCGGCCACGTCGCCCCGGGCCCAGCAGGCGCCGATGGGGACGCCG
>DASRJN010000174.1:0-2573 GCA_035649455.1 Acidimicrobiales bacterium | reverse complement strand
CATGCCCGTGACGCTGGCCCCGATGTGGAAGTGCACGGGCAGCTTCAGCTCGGTGCAGGCCTCCCAGAGCGGGTCCCACTCCCGGCTGGCCAGGTCGGGGGCGCCGAGGTCGTGGGGGTCGGAGGTCATGTTGATGCCCCGGGCCCCGAGGGCGGCCACCCGCCGGGCCTCGGCCACGCAGGTCTCGACGCTCCAGGCCGGCATGAGTGGCAGCGGCAGCAGGCGGTTGCCCGAGTCGGCCTGGATCTCGGCCATGCCGTCGTTGTAGATCTCCACCGCCAGCCGGCACAGCGCCTCGTCGTCCACCAGCCCGAGGTCCTGCCCGCCGAGCCCGATGGTGCTCGGGAAGATGATCTGCGCGTCGATGCCGCACTCGTCGAGCACGCCGAGCCGCACCTCGGGGTCGTACGCGCCGACGTGCACCTCGTCGATGCTCCACTCGCGCAGGGCCTTGTGGGCGCTCTCCTTGCGGCCGTCGCGCCCCACCACGCCCGCGGCGCTGAAGCGGCCGACGGGGTGGCCGTCGAACACCCACATGCGCTGGCCGTCGACCACCTCGACCCGGGGCACCCGGTCGCGGAACTCGGCCGGCGCCCGGCTGGTGAACAGGTCGGGCGGCTCGGACCAGTGGGAGTCCGCGTCCACGATGAACAGGTCGGCGAACGGAGAGGCTTCGGTGGTGGTCATGCCGCCCCCAGGGGAGAAAGTGAGTGAGTGCTCCCTGACATTGCGGCGATGGTAGTGTCGCCCGGATGGCGACTGCAACGGTGAACGGCCTGTCCATCGCCTATGAGATCATCGGCGAGGGCCGGCCGTGGGCGATCACCCCCGGGGGCCGCTTCCCCAAGGACTCGCCGGGCGTGCGCGAGCTGGCCGAGGCTCTCGCCGCCGCCGGCAACCGGGTGCTCATCTGGGACCGTCCCAACACCGGCGAGTCCGACGTGTGCTTCACCGGCTCGTCCGAGTCGGCCATGCAGGCCGACACGCTCGCCGGCCTGCTGTCCCAGCTCGACATGACGCCGGCAGTGATCGCCGGCGGATCCGGCGGCTCCCGCGTGTCGCTGCTCACCGCCACCCGCCATCCCGGCGTGGCCGCAGCGGTCGCTGCCTGGTGGATCAGCGGTGGCGTGTACGGCCTGATGGTGCTGGGCACCCACTACTGCGGCGGCTCCATCCGCGCCGCCTGGACCGGGGGCATGGAAGCGGTGGCCGCGCTGCCGGAGTGGGCCGAGGTGATCGAGCGCAACCCCGCCAACCGCCAGCGGTTCCTCGACCAGGACCCCCAGGAGTTCATCGCCACCCTGGAGCGTTGGATGGTGGCCTACTGCCCGTGCGGCGACGAGCTGGTCCCGGGCCTGCCTGACGCCGACGCCCGCGGCCTCGACATCCCGGCGCTGGTGTTCCGCAGCGGGGCCAGCGACGCCAACCACACCCGCGCCACCTCCGAGCAGGTCGCCGCCCTGCTGCCGCGGGCGCAGCTGGTCGAGCCCCCGTGGGACGACGACGAGTGGAACCAGCGCTCGGCGGCCCAGCCGGGCGGGGCGGGCGAGGGCCTGTTCGTGCGCTGGCCACTGCTCGCGCCGCAGCTGCTGGCGTGGGCCGGCGACGTGCTCGACTGACAGCCGGGATCAGCTCCGGCCGGGGACCGCGAGGTCGACGGCGCGGGAGGCGTGCTGGCCCACGTTGCCGGCCGCCACCGAGCGGATCGACACGTCGTGCCCCGCCGCGCTGGCCCGCAGCGCGCCCACCGTGCAGCGCTCCTTGCCGCCCAGCGCGCTGAACGGGTCGTAGGAGAAGTGCTTCATGGCGTTGAGGTGGGTCATGCGGTCGATGTCGTGATCGCTCACCCCGTCGAAGTGGACGGCCAGGTCCTCGGGCGCGAAGGGCCACGTCGAGTCGGAGTGGGGGTAGTCGCACTCCCACATCACGCGGTCCATGTTCAGGTACTCACGCGAAGCCACCCCGAACTTGTCGTCGATGAAGCAGGTGAGGATGCGCTCCTTGAAGACCTCGCTCGGCAGCTGGTCGCCGAAGTCCTGCCCGGTCCAGGCGTGGTGGCGGCGGTAGTTGTAGTCCACCCGCTCGAGGAAGTACGGGATCCAGCCGATGCCGCCCTCGGACAGCGCGATGTTCAGGTCGGGGAAGCCCCGCAGCACCGGCGACCAGATCAGGTCGGCCGCCGCCTGCACGATGTTGATGGGCGTGAGCGTGATCAGGCAGTCGATGGGCGCGTCGGGGGCGGTGATCACCAGCTGCGACGACGAGCCGATGTGCAGGCACACCACGACGTTCTCGTCGGAGCACGCCCGCCAGAACGGGTCCCAGTGGTCGGAGTGGAAGCTCGGCCAGCCCAGCTTGGACGGGTTCTCGGAGAAGGTGACCGCGTGCGCGCCCATGCGGGCCGTGCGGCGCACCTCGTCCGCCAGCACCTGCGGGTCCCAGATGGCCGGCAGCGAGCAGGGGATGAAGCGGCCGGGGTGCGAGCCGCACCAGTCCTCGATGTGCCAGTCGTTGTAGGCCCGCACCATGGCCAGGGCCACGTCCTTGTCCTCGGTGCGGGCGAACAGCTGGCC
>DASRJN010000173.1:0-17697 GCA_035649455.1 Acidimicrobiales bacterium | reverse complement strand
GCAGGCGATCGCGGCCCGGGCCATGCGCTCGCCGTCACCCAACCGGTCGGCCAGGCGGGCGGCGTCCACCAGCGAACCGCGGGCCGCAGGGTCGCCCGCCCGCTTGGCGGCCCGGCCGGAGTTGAGCAGCGCGTCGCACCGGCCGAGCTCGTCGCCGACCCCATCCAGCAGCTCCGCCGACCGCAGGTAGAGCGCGGCGGCTCGCTCACGCGCCGACCGGGCCTCGGCGAGACCGGCGGCAGCAGAGGCACAGTCCGCGGCATGGATCCGGTCGTTCCGCTCCGAGGAGTACGACAGATGGTGGCTCAAAGCCGCGAGCTGGCCCTCGGTCATCGCGGTGTCCCGCCGCTGCATCGCCTGGGCGATCTGGCGATGCAGCTCGCCTCGGCGGGTCGTCGGCACGTCGCCGGCGACGGCCTCGCGGACGATCCCGTGGCAGAACCGGACGCAGTCGCCGGTGTCCTCGGCGGCGACGAGCAGTCCCTGGTCGAGCGCCTTGTCGACCGCAGGCGTCGCGTCGAGGCCGATCTGCCCGGCCACGCACGCAAGCAGGCCGAGGTCGACGTCCGCCTCCAAGAGGGCCGCCACGTGGAGGATCGTCCTGTCCTCGACTCGCATGGACGCCAGGTTCCCGAGCACGACGTCCTGCACTGCTTGGGGCACGCCGATGTCACCGAAGGCCGGCGCCGCGCCCCGGCCGAGGCGATCGAGCGGTCCGCCCTGGGTGGCGAGGTGGCTGATGACCGCCTCGATGAACAGGGGGTTGCCTCCCGTGTGCCGCCACAGCCCGAGCGAGAACTCCGCCTCGTCGTCAGCGCCGACGGGGGCTCCCGGTGTGGCCCGCACGAAGGCCCGGGCCTCCTCGGAGCTGAGCCCGCCGAGCTCTAGCTCCGTGAACGCCCCGTTCCTCCGGCAGCGGCGCAGCAAGCGGGCGATGGTCGGCGTGTCCCGTTCCGGGGATGGGTCACGCAGCGTTCCCAGCAGGTGGATGTGCTCCGATCGCAGCGAGCGGACCAGGTGCTCCAGCACGGCCGCGGTGGACTCGTCCGCCCACTGGACGTCCTCCACGATCACCAGCACCACGTCGTCGGTGGCTGCCTCCGCCAGCCATTCCCAAACGGCCTCGCGGAGGATGACCCGCTCGCCCTCGCCCTCGGTCGCGCCGATCCCGTTCTCGATCGTCTCGCTCCCCGGGTCAACGGTGAGATCGGGCAGGCGCCGGACCAGGCGGTCGGGCAGCAGCCGCGCCAGGTCTCCGGCGCGGCTGCCGAGTCGGTAGGTGTGCCCGCGGACCTGCGACACGAAGTGGTCCAGAGCCTCGGCGAAGGGCTCGTACGGCTGGCTGTGGTCGGCGCTGCACCGGCCGTAGATGACGACGCCGCCCCGTTCGTGGGCCCGGACGGCGACCTCCCGCACGAGCCGGGACTTGCCGACTCCGGCCTCGCCCAGGATGAACGTCGCTCCCGGTCGCCCGCGCGCGGCATCGTGCCAGCGGTTCAGCAGCGAGGTGACGAGCGCGTCGCGGGCCACGAACGGTGTCCTCGGCTCCTGGCGCAAGGCGGGCGTGAGCTCGGCGGACCGAGCGTCCGCGGCATCCCACAGGACCTCGTACACCTCGACCGGCGTGGCGTAGCCCTTGAGCGCTCGCGGTCCCAGGCCTCGCAACTGGCGATCGAACCGGCCCCCCGTCACCTCCACCACCGCGCGGGAGCAGACGATCTGATCCGGCTCGGCGATCGCCTGCAGGCGCTCGACCTCGATCCCGATGCGACCCCCGAACTCGTGTCCCGCCCAGATGACGTCGCCGACGCTGACGCTCGCCCGGATGTGGAGCGGCGCCGCGTTGTCGAGCGTGAGGTTGTGGCGATGGATGGACGCCTGCATGTCCTGTGCCGCACGGACCGCGGTCGTGGCGGCGTCGAAGGCGGCGAGCAAGCCGTCGCCCAGCAGCTTCACGAGGTGGCCGCCGTGCGCATCGATGACCCTCTGGAGCACGCGCAGGTGGCGACCCATCTGGTCACCCGCCTCGTCGTCGCCCAGCCGGAGGGCGACCGGCGTCGAGCCCACGACATCCGTTCGCACGAGTGCCACGAGCCTCGGCTCTGCCCGACCGTCCACAGTGGTGATCGTACTTCTGACCGTGGCTACGGCTTCGGGTGATTTCGCTGCTGGCGAACTCGGGCGACGTGGGCGACGGCGTACGCGCCGGCGCGATCGCTGAGCAGATCGTCGCCCCCCGGCTCGAGGCCCGGCGCGAGGACCAGGGGATTGAACGCGAGCTCGGGCGGCTCACGCTCCATCTGCTCGTCCAACACGAGCGTTCCCGCCGGCACGGTCGGAGCGTGAGCCGGCCAGCGCCAGGTGGGGTCGTCGACTCTCGGCCAGGCCATGTCGCCGAGCACGAGCTCGAGGACGAAGCGCATGCTGCCATCCTGCGGTGCGCCCGCTGTCGTGCCGCCGGGTCGCCACCGGTAGCGGAACGGCCGCCGCTCCGACTGCAGCGCCGCGTTCGTCGAGCGAACGAGGCGGAACGTGTGCACGCCATGGAAGGTCGTCTGCTCCGGGACGTGGCGCCGCGCCCCGTCCATCACCGAACGAGCCAACGCCGAGGCGGACACCTGACCCGTGAGCAGCATCGTCAGCATGCCGCCGAGCTCGCGGATGCCGCCCGAGCGCCTGACCTTCAGCAGCGCGATGAAGCCCCGCGCCCGGGCGACCGGGAAGACGTCGAGGCTCATGGCGACCAGGTCGGTGACCTCGCCACCCGCCGGCAGCAGCTTGGTCGCCAGCCCGATCGTGCCCCGGGCGCCGAGGCGACCGCGCAAGGCGGAGATCCGCGCCACGGCCTCGATGCTGCCGCCCCGGAAGCCGGCGTAGTCGGACAGTCCCGCCGCCTCGCCGGATGGCGTGAACGTACCCGTCCACACGACGCCGTGGCGATGGGCCACGCGCTCGCCGGTGTCGCCGCCGACCGACTCGCGGATGGCGCCGACCAGCGCCGGACCGAGGTCGGCGGTCCAGCGATGGGGGCTCCACCGCTCGGCGGACGGCTCGAAGCGCTGGGTCGGAAGGTCGACCTCCGACCTCGGATCGGGTGCGCCCACGGTGCCCACCACACCTCCTTGCCCGCGCAGTCGAGTATTGGTATACAACATTTGGCGGTAGCCCCGCGCGTCGAGTTTCGAACGGGGGCGGTGGGAACATTGGCAGGCACAGCGGCACGTGATCTCTGTCGAGTTGTCAAGTCGATGACGCCGGAAGACCGTGCCCGAACCGGCTGGGACGCGGCGGTCACACTGGTCACTCCGATAGAGCGAAGGCCCCGTGTCCGGTCGACCCGACGCTCGGTCCTCGCGTTCCTTGATCGCAGTTGGCTCATCGAGCTCGGTCGCCGATTGGGCGTGGTGAACATCGCTCCGCTGACGGAGACGTTCAAGCGGCTGAACCATCTGCACTACGCCCGCTGGTCGCTGGTCAACAGCCTGCCGCGCACGTCTCCTGACCAGCCCAAGGAGACCGGCGCCTACACGTTGCTCCTGTTCACCTCGCACTTCGACTTCGGCTGGCGCCGCTATCTCGGGACGTTCATCGAAGCATCGGGCGACAGGCTCCGGCTGCTGTGGGCCGACGCACCGTCGTGGGTGTCGCCGGTGGAGGGATACGCCCGCTTCGAGCGGTTCGTCGAGGACCAGCGCGTGGAGCACGCCCACCTGTTCGCGGCCTATCCGAACTGGTCCTGCAACGACGTCCGTGCTGCGCTGCGGATCTACTACGAGTGCGAGAGCGACCGCATCAGCCAGTCGGTGCTGGCGGCGCAGCACTGGGCGCAGGATGGGGCCGACGGAGCCGATGTGCGCGACCAGGCCCGTGTGCGGCGGCTCCAACACTGCCTCGGCAAGATCCCTCCGATAGATCCTGACTACTTGGGGATAGCCGCGGCCCTCCGACCTGAGGTACCGCACCCCACCCAAGGTGTGACGTATCTCATCCCCATCCCCGTCCCCCGGACCAAGGCCGTCAGGCGGATGCTCGACAATCTGCCCTTCGGCCCCGCGAGTCCGTTCGCCGCCGTTCCGGGGACGCACTTTGCCCGGATGGCGGTCATCGATCACCGCTATTTCAAGAAGCAACCCCGGGTTGATGCGCTGAGATCGACGTACCTGATGCTGTCGGCGGAGATCGATGGCGAGGCTGAACCGTGGCTGACCACGCTGCTGCGTGACGACCAGATCCGCAACATCCTGTCGCTCGGATGGGGCATGAAGGACGACATCGCCGCCACAGTGCAGGCAAAGTGCCGCATCGCGAAGTCGGTCGAGTTCATCGACTACCCCACGGCGACGGTGGCCGAGATCTTCGAGGCGTCGGACGCGCTCGAGGCGAACTATGAGGAGCTGACCGGGTGGTCGGGATGACGCTGGAGAACGTCCAGGCGCACGTGCTCCGGCCCGCCCACGGCGCGCTCACCGAAACGTCCTTCGGGTTCGTCGCGCTCAAAGATCCCGAAGACCCCAGCCTGGTGAGGTCGCTGCTGCGGCGGCTCCTCGACCAGGGCGACCTCATCTCCGACGCCGACGCCCACAGCCGAGATCACCGCGCCGGGGCCTGTCACCGCCACGTCGCGGTCGGCTTCACCGCCAAGGGCCTGCGAAAGCTGGGCCACGCCTACCGACCGGATCGGGTTCAGCGCTCGCTGCACGAGCACGATCCCTTCAAGCAGGGCATGCGGGCGCGGGCGGACCTGCTCGGGGACCCGCCGACGGACTGGCCGGGCCAGGCATGGTCGGGCCCGGACATGCTGGTGTGGGTAGCGACCACCGGGGACGCCCATGAGGCGGGTCTCGATGACCTGCGCGCCGCATGGGGTGACTTCGAGCACCATGTCGAGAGGGGCTCCTACCCCGATCGACCAGTGCTCGGGTTCCTCGACGGCACGAGCCAGCCGTTCGTCAGCGAGCTGATGCCGTCCCTCGAGCGCCTGCCCGGGAGCGGCACCGTGACCCGAGATGGCTGGCGCCCGGTTCCGCTGGGCGAGTTCGTGTTCGGGTGCGCCGACGCGGGCGGTGAGCGGGTCCTCCCCGCGCCGGCGGAGATCACCGAGGGCGGGACGTTCGTCGTCTATCGGAAGTACGCCTTCGACATGACGGCGTTCGAGGCGGTGCTCACGAACGGCGTCGACCGTGGTCTCGGGTCGAAGGGCGACGTCGCCGCCAAGATCATGGGCCGGTACCAGGACGAAGACGCCCGCAAGGTCTGGCCGCAGGGCGACTACGACGCCGTCATCCCTCCCGACCGGGCGAACGGCCGCGAGCCGAGCCGCAACGACTTCCGTTACGCAGACGACTCCTACGGCTACGCCTGCCCCCTGGGAGCGCACATCCGCCGGGCGAATCCGAGGGACGCCCTCGGCTTCGAGGGCCGGTTGACGGAACGCCATCGCATCATCCGCCGGGGCGTCCCCTGGGAGGAGGGCGGCGAGAAGGGCCTTCACTTCATCGCCGTCAACGCGCGCATCCACGACCAGTTCGAGTTCATCCAGCGCCAGTGGCTGAACACCGGATCGTCCTTCCGGCTCGGTGACGACATCGATCTGGTGGCCGGCTCGCGGTCCGAGGGTGCGACGGATCTGCCCTTCGTCGTCCAGGGGCCTCGCCCGGTCGTGATCCGCGCCCCCCGGCCCTTCGCCAGGTTCGTGGGCGGCGCCTACTTCCTCATGCCGGGCATCGAGGGGCTCAGGCTGCTCGCGACGGAGCCCGGGTGACGGAGCGATTCGAAGGTCGTTACTCGCTCGAGTGGCCGGGGCCCGAGACCCGCGGCTGTCGAGTCGTCGCGATAGGCGACGACTCGCTGAGCGCGGAGGGCCTTGACGATCCGTCCGAGCTGTGGCTGGCCCGAGCCCTCGAGGCCATCCATCAGCACACCGGCTGGGCGTTGACGCTGGTCGTGATCGCCCGCAGCGGCACGCGGCTGCGCGACGCCGAGCGCTTGAGCCGCTTCATCGACGACGAGGACCCGGGCGTCGTGGTGCTGTCGGTCGGGACCAATGACGCCGTCGGGTTGAACGAGTCGGTGCTGGCGACCCCGACCCTGGGCCTGCGCGACTATGCCAACCGCTACCGGCAACTGATCCGCGCCGTCCAGGGTCGAGGAAGGACCGTTGTCGCGACGGGCGTGCCCGACCTGCGGCATACGCCGCGATGGCGGCGGGCGCTGTGGCCCGCAGGGACCGTCAGCCGGTTCGTGGACCGGGCGATCGCCCGGGCGACGACGGACATCGCCGGCGTCGAGCGGATCGACATCCGCCGGGCGGACCGCACGATGTGGGCCAACCGGCGGTGGCTGTACCGGCCGGGCAGCTGGCAGCCCACCGCCGCCGGCCACGACGTCTGGGCCAGCCTGGCCGGACCGTCGCTGAAGCGCGCGATCGAGGCTCCCCGGAGCACACAGGTGCCCCGGGTCGGGCCCACGGCCCGGGTCCGCGCTCGGCCTGCGGACACCTACACGTTCGTCCGCACGCGCCAGGGCGTCGCGCGGGTACGCGACACCGATCCCCACGGCGACGGCGTCGCGGTCGTCGTGATGCCCGACTCGCCCAACGTCCTGGAGCATCACGAGTCGAGCTTCGCCGAGCTGGCCGGACGCTACCGGGTGGTGGGCCTCGAGATGCCCGGTGCGGGCTACACCGACCTGCGCAGCCTGCCGGGCAGCGACCTGCCCAGGTTCGACTTCTCCCTCGATGCCGGGGCCGGGTGGATCCTCGACGTGCTCGAGGCCATCCATGCGAGGCAGGCGGTGCTCACCGGGAGCTGCGTCAACGGCCTTTACGCCGCGAGGGCGGCGCAGCTGGACTCCAAGCGGGTGCGGGCGCTCGTCGTGTGCCAGACGCCGTCGCTCGCCGAGCTGAAGTGCTGGGCGTCTTCGACCATCCCGGCGATCGTGCGGCATCCGTTGGGCGATCGGCTGCTGCTGCAGCACGCCAAGCGGCGGGCTGCCGCCCGCTGGTATCGCCGGGCCCTGGCGCCCGGCACCACCGACGAGCTGCGCGCGTGGTTCGAGGACGTCGCCCGCGCCGGCTTCCGGGCCGGGTCGTCGTGGCGACTCGCCCCGCTGATCAATGCGTTCCTGGCGGAGCCCGACGACCGGCTCGACCTGATCCCCGTACCGACGACGGTGCTCTGGGGCACCTGCGATCTGACCCATCGCCACGCCGGCACCGATCCCGGGTCGTTGGTCCACCGCCGGCCCGTGTTCGTCGAGGCCGGACACTTCCCCGATCTCGAGCAGCCCGATCGGTTCGCCTGCGAGGTCGTGAAGGTCGTCGAGTCGCTCGGCTGACTCCCCCGGACGGCGGGCACGCACCAAACAATCTGTATCAAGACCGCTCGTCGCGGCTCCATCCGGTATGACGACCACGACGCGCACCTCGCTGCACGTCACCGTCGGGGCAGACGTCGACCGTGCTCGGGCCGGCGGTCCCGACGAGGCGAAGAGCTGGGCCGGCTCGCTCCGCATCGGGCTTCGTGCCGGCGTGTGCCTGGGGGCGTATCTCGCCGGGTGCGTCGCCTTCGGCGCGGTGCGCGGGCGCTCGATATTCCTCAGCGTCCTCGCCATCTTCGCTCTGGGCGTGATCCTCATCCAGACCCACCGCAGCGTGCGCAACACCGACGCGGCGACGCGGCCGCGCCGGGTGTGCGTCGGAGTGATCACAGGATTGGGCGCCGGGCTGATGATCGTCGGGTGGGTGGGCGCCTGGGAGGGCGCCGGCCTCTACGGCCTCGCCCTCTGCTACGTCGGCATCGGGCTCGCCGTCGGCGTGTGGCGCCGGGACATGTCGAGGTCGCGTCGGGGAGCGACCCTCTGGCTGGGTGGGAGCGGCGTGGTCGCTCTGACCGGGCTGGCGCTGGCTGCCCTCGGCTTCAAGTGGGGGTGGGTGCCGGCCGTGTTGGGGGTCCTGGCCGCGCCGGTCGGCATCGCGGGCTGGTCGGAGCTCGCCCTGCGTCACGGGCGCTGGGGCGTCAAGCAGTCGCTGGCCTTCGCGGCCGGTGGACTCGTGCTGCTCGGGATAGGCCTGACGCTGCTCACCCGCGCCGGCGTCGACACCGCCTACGTCGTGGTCGCCACCGCCGTCATCGTGGGCCTGATCCTGTCCATCGCGGCGCGGTCCAACATCGACATCGTCGTCCTCGTCACCGTGGCTGCGGTCGTCTGGACGTTCGGGCAGCAGGGCATGCCCGTTCCCGACGCGTTGAGGCCCTCCGAGGGCGAGTCGTTCTTCGTCGCGCTCGGCGACTCGTACATGTCGGGTGAGGGAGCCGACGCGTACTACGAGGGCACGAACACCCCGGGTCAGAGCACGTGCCGGCGGGCTCCTACCGCCTACGCGCCGCAGCTCACCCTCGAGCGCGGGGTCAGCGTGCCGCGCCAGCTGGTCTTCCTGGCGTGCTCCGGTGCCGACATCGAGGACGTCGTCGCGCCGGCCGGCACGGCCGGCACGCAGGTCACCGAGCTCCGAGCCGCGCTGGAGGCGCGGGACGTGTCCGGCGAGGACATCGCCTTCGTCCTGGTCAGCATGGGCGGGAACGACGCGCTGTTCGGAACCATCGGCCGCACCTGCCTCATGCCGGTCAACTGTGCGGAGCTGGCGCCCGCGTTCCTGGACAACCTGGCGGATGTGGAGGACGAGCTGGCAGGGGCGTACGCCGACTTGCGAGCGCAACTCCGTGGAGTCGACGTCGTGGTGGTGCCTTACCCGGGGCCGATCTACGGCGAACGCTGTAACGAGTCGGTGTTCTCGGCCGACGAGCATGCGTTCCTCCACGACTTCACCGGGCAGCTGGACCAGACCGTGGCGAACGCCGCGGCGCGTGCCGGGTTGCCGGTCGTGGACACCATGCCGGCTGCCCTCAACGGCATGCGCTTCTGTGAGCCCGGTGCCGAGGACGTCGGCGTCAACTTCCTCGCCGCCAACAGCGTGCTGGGCACCCTCGAGCAGTCGGTGAACCCGACCAACTGGCTGCACAACAGCCTGCACCCGAACGCTCGCGGTCACGAGGCCATGCGGAGCGCGCTGGTCGCCTGGCTGCGCGGGCAGCCCGATCTCCACCCGGCGCCTCAGCGGGACGCGGCCGCTCCGGCCGCGGTGGTGGACGCGGCCGGTGAGGGGAACACAGCCGGGTCGCCCTGCTTCGGCTCGCGGGGTGCGGCCCTCGAGAGCTGCGCCCGCAGCTGGGCCGCAGAGCGGACCGCCCGGTTCTTCCTGCGCTCGGGCTGGCAGCTGCTCCCGTTGCTGCTCGGCGCCTGGTTGCTCGCCCTCCCGCTCGTGCGGCTGTGGTGGCGGATCTTCGATGACCACCCGCCCGAGCCTGCCGAGGAGCGCTCATGAGGCCTTGCCTCGCCGCCCGAGTTGTGGTCTGCTCGTCACGGAAGGTGGGCGGAACAGGGCGAAGGGTGGGTGGTTCGTCGTGTCAGGGTCGGACAGCCCGGACGAGTCTTCACCGGGCGGGGACGCTGCGGAGCGCCTTCGGCAGTTCATCGACGAGCACTTCGATGACGACGAGGAGCCGGACTCCGTCCCCGATGTGGTCAAGCGCGATCGTCCGGCCGAGGACGATGCGGCGGAGGACGACCTCGAGCAGCCGGACGACGAGCCTGGCTCGACCAACGACAACGACTGAGAACGCGAACTAGCGGGTGCGCGCGATGAGCGGCGCGGAGCACGAGGAGGCGGGCGCGCATGGATCGACCCCAGGACAGGCCGGATCTGCTCACTGAGGAGGACCAGGCTGCTCCCGAGCAGCGTCCCCCGGGAGGCAAGGCCCTCTTGCGGCTGGTCGAGATCCTGACTCGGAGCGGGCTCGACGAGGTTGCGCAGCAAACGGTCGACGCGGCCGTGGCCGAGCAGGCGCCGGTCGTCATGGGCGTGGCCGCCTCGATGGGACTGGTAGCGCCCCCGGCCAGCGGATCGCGGTCGGGCGCGTCGACGGCGCGGCGGCCCACAGCGCGGGCCCGGCAGAAGATCCAGGCGGACTCGGCCGAGGCGGCGACGTCCTATACGGAGGACTGGCTCGATGCTGCCAGCCAGCTCGGGCCACCGACTCCGACCGGGCCGCAATGGCGGTCGCTCGGTCCCTCGACGATCATCAACGGGCAGACCTATGGCGCCACGCGGATCAACGTGTCCGGCCGGGTCTCGGCGATGGCCGTCGACCCCTCCAACGCCGCGCACGTGCTGGCGGGCGCGGCCCACGGTGGGGTCTGGGAGAGCTTCGACGGAGGCGGTTCCTGGGCGCCTCGGACGGACTACCAGGCCACCCTGACGGTGGGAGCCCTGGCCTTCGATCCTGGCAATCCCGCAACGGTCTACTGCGGGACCGGCGAGGGTGACTGGTGGACATGGCTCGGCACCGGGGTGTTGCGCTCGGGCGACGGCGGCCGGACGTGGAGCCCCCTGGCCACCAACCCGTTCGTGGGCCAAGGCTTCCATGCCCTGGTGGTCGACCCCGCCAACACGGCGAGGCTGTTCGCGGGCACCACCAACGGCCTTTTCGTCTCCACGGATTCCGGGGTCAACTGGACTCGGGCCCGCTCCCAGCGGACGTGGTCGATCTCGGCGGCGGCCAACGGGAGCGAGGTGCTGGCCGCCTGCGCGGACGGCGTCCAATCGAGCACCGACGGGGGTGTCACCTGGACCGCGGTGACCCTGCCGACCCCGGCACCCAGCATCCAACGGATCGGCGTGTCCATCGCGCCTTCCAACGGCGACGTCGCCTACGTGTGGTTGGCCGACAACCAGAGCCCGTCCGCGGCACATCTGTGGCGTCGATCTCGTATCCGCAGGACGCTGACCTGGACCAAGCATCCGGCGCCACCGGGATCGGGCGGTGGCCAGGGCTGGTACGACTGGTACGTCGCGGCCGCGCCGGATCTGGACAGCGAGGTCTACTGCGGTGAGATCCATCTCCACCGCGGCGACCTCAGCGGCACGACCTGGACATGGGTGAACATCTCCAGCAAGCCGAGCGGCGATTCGATTCACCCCGACCAGCACTCGATCGCGTTCGCGCCCGGGGCTCCCGCGACGGTCTACGCCGGCAACGACGGCGGGGTCTTCCGTTCGGACGATCGCGGCGTCCACTGGCGCCACTGCAACAACGGGCTCGCCATCACCGAGTACGAGTACCTGGCCCAGAACATAGGCACACCGCGCTGGCTCCTCGGCGGGACCCAGGACAACGGCACCAACCGCTACACGGGCTCCGCGACCTGGGACCATGTCCAGGACGGTGACGGTGGCGACTGCGCCAGCAACCGCTCCAACGCCGACGTCGTCTTCCACACCTTCCAGAACGGCTTCGCCGAACGATCCACGACCGGCGGGGCCTGGGGCTCGTGGACCAACATCACGCCGCCCCGGCCCGCAGGTGAGCCGGCGGGCCTCTTCTATGTCCCCTTCGAGGCCAGCGCGACGTCCGGTGACTCGATCGCCTTGGGAGGCGTCGCGCTCTACGTGTCGCGGAACAACGGCGGGGCCTGGACGCGACTCGGGTTCCCGGCCGCCGGCACGGCCAGCGCCATGCACATGCCCGACGCCAACACCGTGCTCGTCGGGCTCACGAACGGCCAGATCTACCGCACCCGCTTCACCTCGGGGGCCTGGGAGGCGCTCGCGACATTGACCTCCCCGCGAGCCGCATGGGTCAGCGACGTCCACGCGACAGCCGGTGCGGGCGGACGCCTCTGGGCGACGAGCTCGTTCCGCAACGGCGGCCGGGTGTTCCGCTCCGACGACGGGGGTGCCACCTGGACCGACCGCACCGCCGGCCTCCCCAACCTCGGCATCAACGCAATCGCGGTCGACGACGGCAACGCCAACCGGGTCTGGGTGGGCGCCGATCTCGGCGTCTATCAGAGCACTGACGCCGGTGCGACCTGGACCCCGTTTGCCAGCAGCCTGCCCAACGCGTTCGTCGGTGACCTGGTCTTCCACCCTCACTCACGCGTGCTGCGGGCCGGGATGCGCAACCGCGGCGTATGGGAGATCCCGGTCGACGGTTGGATGACGGCGCCCCGCTGTGGCGTCCAATGGACCGGCAACCTCGGGCCCAACGCCACGGGACGCTGGTTCACCTGGGGCTGGCCCGCCGCCTGGCACGTCATCTGGACGGTGATGCCCACCAGCAACACTCCCGGCGGCCCTCAGGTCAGCTATGTCACCCAGGTCGAACGGGCCAGCTCGGAGTTCGCCACCTACTGGATCACGGTGCGCAACCTCACCAATGCGCCGCTCACCTTCGAAGGACGCTACGCAATCCTCAGCCTGTACTGAGAGGACTTTCGAGAATGTGGACCAACGTACAATTCACAGGAACGCTGCCTCCCGGCGGTTCGAACCGCTGGTTCACCTGGGGCTGGCCTCCGAATTGGCACGTCGTGTGGTACCTCATGCCGACGTCGCCACAGCCGGGCGCCCCGCAGATCGATTGGGACGTTGCCACCGAGCGGGCCAACGCCAACCAGGTGACGTATTGGATCACGGTGAAGAACCTCACCAACGCGACTTTGACGTTCGAGGGCCGCTACGCCGTCCTGAACTGAGCGAGGAGATATATGCGAATCATCATCGAGTTCGACGAGGGTGAGACGGAGAAAGCCGCGGCCACGACTGTGTCCAGCACGGGCGCGACCGGCCCGAGCCCGCCTCCCGGGGTGCTCCAGCAGGCGGCGGCGTCCGGCGCCATCTCCGCCGGACCGGCTCCGACCGCCCCGGCCTCGGACGGCCCGCCACCGTTCATACCCACACCGGGGGAGTCGGTCGCCCTCGGCGCCCCGGGGACCCCGCCGACCACGTCGGTGGACGGGGCGCTGTCGGCGGGCGCAGCTCCCGACCTCTTCGGCCCCGCCACCGAAGGGAGCTGATCACGTGAGGACCAGACTCAAGACCCGGATGACGATCGAGGGCTTGCTGGGGCTCGCCAGCCTGGCCCTGGCGGTCCTGACGGTGGTGAACAAGGAGTGGATCGAGGAGCTGACCGGCCTCGAGCCGGACGCGGGCAGCGGCGCGCTCGAGTGGGGGATCGTCATCGCCTTCGGCCTCGCCGCCGTGCTGCTCGGGCGGATGGCCTGGCGTGACCGTCAGCGCCTTCGCACGGCCGACGCGTGAGCGACCCCGGCGACGCGGCGTTCCCCTCGGCGGTTACGACAACCCTAGGTTGACAGATTCGCACGAGGCAACCTAGGGTTGTCGCATGGTCGCGACGCTCGACGGTCTCATCCAGCAGGTGCGCGAGGCTGCGGACGACGAGCTCGGGCAGTTGGAACGGGCCTCCCAGCTCTCCGAAGAGCTCGGCGAGCTGGCCGACTCGCTGCTCACGTACTTCGTCGACCGGTGCCGGGTGTCCGGGCACACCTGGGCGGAGATCGGCGCCCACTTGGGCGTGACCCGGCAGGCGGCGCGGAAGCGGTTCGTCGACACGGTCGGGGCCGGCGTGACCTTCGAGAGGTTCACGCTGAGGGCCCGCGACGCGCTCGACCGGGCCAGTGGGGTCGCCGAGGGGCTGGGCCACAACTACGTCGGCACGGAACACCTGCTCCTCGCCCTGATGGACGCCACGGGAGGCGTTGCCGCGCGTGCGCTCGCCGACCTGGGCATCTCCCGTCGCGCCGTCGAGTCCCAGCTCGCCGAGGTCGTCGGGCAGGGACAGTCGCCGGCGCCCGGCCCGCACCCCTTCACGCCCCGAGCCCGGAAGGTCCTGGAGGAAGCCGTCAGCGTCTCCGCCGAGCTGGGCCACAACTACGTCGGCACCGAGCATTTGCTGCTCGGGCTGTACCGCGGCCAGGACGGCCTCGCATCCCAGATCCTCGACAGACTCGGGGCGGACCGGCAGTCGGCCAAGGCCAAGGTGATCGAGCTCCTGTCCGGCTACCAGGCCTGATCGCAGTCGCCCGGGCCGGGGCGGCCGGGTCATGCTCTGGGGATGCCCGGTCCTGACGCCGGAGGTGCCGATCTGTACCTCGACCTGCTCGCCCGCTGCCTGACCCGGGAGCTGTTCCTGGAGGAGGAGGTGCGCAACATCGACCTGCGGCAGTGGCCGGGGGGTGAGCCCGAGGGGCTGCGGGACATGTTGCGGAAGCGGGGTTGGCGGGTGGTGCGGGCGGGCGCCGACCGGGAGACCCGGGCCGTCGGCTACGACTGGCCGCCCCACGCGGAGACGATGGTGGGACTCGCCCGGCTCGCCAACGTGCGGGAGCTGACCCGAGCCGTCCTCGCCGACGGCGTGCCCGGCGACCTGGTCGAGACCGGGGTGTGGCGCGGCGGCACGGCGATCTACATGCGCGCGCTCCTCGCCGCGGCCGGTGACACCGCTCGCACCGTGGTGGCATGCGACTCGTTCGAGGGCCTCCCGGAAGCCGACGCCGAGCGGTTCCCGATGGACGCCCCGCTCCGCCTCCACGAGCATCCTCAGCTGGCGGTGGGCCTCGACCAGGTCGAGGCCAACTTCGCCCGGTACGGCCTGCTCGACGACCAGGTGCGGTTCGTCCCGGGATGGTTCCGGGACACGCTGCCCGGGCTGGCCCGGGAGCTGGATGCGATCGCCGTGCTGCGGCTGGACGGCGACATGTACGAGTCCACGATCGACGCCCTCACCCACCTGGAGCCGCTGGTGTCCCCAGGCGGCTTCGTCATCGTCGACGACTACCGCAACATCGAGCCCTGCCGCCAGGCCGTGACCGACTACCGGGAGGCCCGCGCCATCACCGCGGAGATCCATCCCGTCGACTGGTCCGCGGTGTGGTGGCGCAAGCCGGCCGAGCGGTAGGGCTCGACCCGGCCCTACAGCGTGACCTCGGCGCGGTCGTCGGGGCTGCTGTCGGGGTCGAGGACCCAGTGCTGCGACACCGTCGCGCGATACAGCCGGTAGGGCGCCGGGGCGAGCACGTCCTCCAACGCCCACCGGCGGGTCAGGCCCTGGGCCTGGCCGGTCGAGTCGAACAGAGCGATGTCGCGTTCGAGGTCGGCGCCGGGCACCTCCTCGGCCCGACCGGACATGTACACCGCCCGGGCGCTGCCCACTGCGACCCGTGAGTCGAAGATGACGATGCTCAGCTCCGGGCGCGCCCTGACGTTCCGGGAATGCCTGCGGTCGGGCGACGAGACCCAGACGAACCGCCGGTACTCGGACTGCGCGAACCACACCGGCGTCACCCACGGCACACCGGCCTCGTCGGCGGTGCCGAGCACCATGTACCGGTTCGACTCGATGATGCTCCTCGCCATGTCCCTGAAGTCGGTCAACGGCCTTCTCGCTGTTCCTGGCCGGCGAAGTAGTCGACCGCGCCCTGCATGAAGGCATCGATGTCGGAGGTCTTGAACTCGGCCACGGGCTTGAGATCGGGAACGTAGCGCTCGAACCCGTTGCTCACGAGCGACTCGCAGATGGCGGTCGCCACCGACTCCGGCGGCTCGAAAGGGCCGCCGTAGGGGGAGGGGTCGTTGCCGGGCTGGTCCCAGATCTCGGTGGCGATCGCCCCGGGCACGATCAGGCGGACCTCGACGCCGGTCGACCACAGGTCGACGGCCATCACCTCGGACCAGCCGTGCAGGGCGTACTTGGACGCCGCGTACGCGGCCTCGCGCGGCGAGCCGACCCGGCCGGCCAGGCTGCCCACGTTGACGATCACGCCCCGATCGCGCCCGAGCATGCGCGGCAGGACGGCCAGGCACAGCGCCACCGGCGAGAAGAAGTTCGTGCGCATCACGTCCTCGACGACGTCCGGCGACAGGCGCTGCACCGGTCGGCGCATGGGCCGGCCGGCGTTGTTGACCACGGCGTCGAGGTGGCCGAATGCATCCCAAGCGTCGTCCGCCAGGCGGGCGGCTGCGTCCGGGTCGGACAGGTCGACGGTCCACATCCGATGCTCGGCCCCGTCGCCGTGACCGGCATCGGCGGACGCTGTCCGGCAGGCGTCGAGCACGCCGGCGAGCCGGTCGGTCCGCCGGGCGGCGATGCCCACCCGGGCGCCCCGTCCGGCCAGCATCGGCGCCAGCGCCGCGCCTATCCCCGAGGATGCCCCGGTGACGAGGATCGTGGCCGCCTCCAGCGTCGGCAGTGCGCTCATCCAGCTGTCCTCCCCCTCGGCCCCGGCGAGCGTACCGGGCCGCGTTACGCGTCGTCGGCGGCGGTCTCGAGCAGGGCGACCAGGCGCTGCATGGTCGCCAGCGCGTGGGCGAGGTCGTCGGCCCCGACCTCGCCGCCGACGCGGTCGGCCCACGGCCGCTGCGCGAGCGCGATCCGGCGGATCGCCCAGTAGCCGGCCTCGGTGCAGGCGAGCAGCTTGGCGCGCCGGTGGGCCGGGTTGGGCCGGTACTCGGCCAGGCCCCGGGCGACGAGCAGGTCGGCGACGCGCTGCACGCCCTGGCGAGTGATGCCCATGCGGCGCCCGATGTCGGCCACCGGGCGCGGCTCGTCGAGGATGCCTCCGAGCACCTGCCACCAGGCGGCGGTCAGCCCACCTTCGGCCCCCAAGCGCTGGGCGACCTCGAGCAGGCGGCCGTTGAGACGGAAGGTCGTGAGGACGAAGTCGGTCAGCAACCGGCCCGGCTCGCTGGGCTCAGGAGCGTCGGGCCAGGTCTCCCGGGGCGGGATGGCCACGCTCATCAGGCGCTCTGCGCCTGCATGAGCACGGGGAACGCGGCCGCGTCGCCCGCGTGGAACAGCGCCTCGTAGGCCTCGGATGTCCGCTCCGAGACCAAGCCGAGCCGCCTCAGCGTTGCGCACGCGAACTGCACGGGTGACGACGAGTCCGCGGTGATGAGGTCGCCGTCGACGACCGCG
Source organism: Acidimicrobiales bacterium (assembly GCA_035649455.1). Classification (GTDB taxonomy): domain Bacteria; phylum Actinomycetota; class Acidimicrobiia; order Acidimicrobiales; family VFJN01; genus ZC4RG19. The sequence goes on along the minus strand of DASRJN010000173.1, from coordinate 865 downwards.
CGCTCGTCGACGTAGCGATCGCCGCCCGCGTAACCGGTCGCCGCCAGGTACTCGGCGGCGACACTCGTGTGGTTGCGCTCGTCGAGCAGCCCGGCGCGGGCGAGACCGGCGGTGGCCCCACAGATGGCGGCCACCGGAACGCCGGCCTCCAGGAAGCGCGCCGCGGCCGCGGCGAACGCCGCCCCGCCGCCGGCGTCCCACATCTCGGCTCCCGGCAGGACGAGGAGGTCGCTGTCTGCGGGATCGAGGTCGGCGAGCCGCGCGTCGGGAACGATGCGCAGGCCGCCCATGGTCGTGATCGGCTCGGGCGACTCGGCGACGGTCACCACGTCGAAGCGGGTGCCGGTGAAGCGTCCCGTATGCAACTCGGCGAGCAGGTGGCCGACCTCCCAGTCGGCCAGCGTGTCGTAGACGGCCACATGGGCTCTGTTCGAAGGCATGCCAACATGCTGTCATAATGACTATATGTTGTCAATGGACCAGGCTCGGATCGTCGGCCGCGCCGGCCTCCTCGCCGTCGAAGTCGAGGCTCCGCGCCATGCGGTCGTGGGCCTCGGTTGCGGCCGCGCGGTCCTCCGGCTCGAAGACGGTCTGGACCCCCACGACGAGATCGTCCACGAGCGCGACCCGGGGCAGGATGACGAGCCCGCCACCTTGCGATGTGGTCACCTCCACGTCCCGTCCGAGCTCCCCGTCGACGTCCGCCCGGCGACTGTCGGCGATGGTGCCGCCGGTGTCGATCGCCATGCCTTCGGCATAGTCGTCGAGCACCTGGGCGTCGGTCCTCGTGTCGCCGGGAAGACGCTCCAACCGAAACACGGCCGCTGCCATCTCGACCTCGTCGAAGGTCACCTCATAGGTGTCG